>ONMP01000381.1 GCA_900318935.1 uncultured Actinomycetes bacterium | reverse complement strand
ACAAAGGCGATGACCGACACCACCGCGCACACGGCAAGGCTCGGAATGCCCAGCGTGAGTGCACCGCTTGCGGGAAGCGACAAGAGCCAAGTCATCAATGTGGAGAGAGCATAGCCACAGCCGAACATGGTCCCTTGATGATCCGGATCAACCTGTTCGGCCAAAAGGCAAAGATATATCCCCTGGATCATGCCGCAAGGAATGTTGGATAAGAGGCCAAACGCGAGCGTCGCTACAAGATTGTTCGCAAGCGAGGCTGGGACGCACAGGAGCGCGTATACAACGATTGACGCTAAAGAAATCGACCTGTCCGCATCACGCAAGCCCTTACGCAACGCAAGGTACACGGCAACGCCAACCGCCTGCGTCAGGTATCCGCACACCAAGGTGAAGAAGTCAGCAAACTCAGAGAAACCGAGCTCGATGATGTGATAGAGCCACGAGAGCCAGCCTGTCGAGGTGAGGAAGAAGCATACGCAGATGATGAGCGCCATGCGCAGCTCAGGCACTCGATAGCGCTTCTCCACAGCACATCACCTCCCTCGACGCTCAACGCAGCAAAGAACATCATAAATGAAGCTGTCACGTGGAGAGGTTTTCACGGCGCAACCGAAACCGTTTAGGCCACCTCATTCCCTGCAGACGGCGTACCGAGGCAAAAAGCCCCTCCACCCGGTGGGCGGAGGGGCTCAATTTGCCATATTGCTGCTGTATCAGCTGAGGCTTGCCTTAGAGCTTGATCTCGATGTCCACGCCTGCGGGGAGGTCGAGACGCATGAGGCTGTCGACCGTAGAGGCGGTGGGGTCAAGGATGTCGATGAGGCGCTTGTGGGTGCGCATCTCGAACTCCTCGCGGGAGTCCTTGTCCTTGTGCGGTGAGCGGATGACCGTGTAGAGGTTGCGCTCGGTGGGCAGGGGGATGGGGCCCGAGACACGCGCGCCGGTCTTCTGGGCGGTGTCGACGATAAGCTTCGCGGACTGGTCAACGACCTCATGATCGTAGCCCTTGAGGCGAATCCTGATCTTCTGGCTTGACACTTCTGGTACCTCCATCTTCGCAGGACGGCTGCTGCCGCCCTAGCTGGCTACGTATACTGATTAGGCGTTGCCGCCGTTCTTGCTGACGATCTCGTCGCGGATGCCCTTGGGCACCGGCTCGTAGCAGTCGAACTGCATGGTGTAGCTGGCGCGACCCTGAGTCTGCGAACGCAGGTCGGTCGCGTAGCCGAACATCTCGCCCAGGGGCACCTTGGCCTTGATGACCTTGGTGTTGGAGCGGTCCTCCATGCCCTCGATCTTGCCGCGGCGGCCGGAAAGGTTGCCCATGACGTCGCCCATGTACTGCTCAGGGGTCTCGACCTCAACGGCCTCGACGGGCTCGAGCAGGATCGGGTCGGAGCGGCGCAGGGCCTCCTTGATGGCCATGGAGCCGGCGATCTTGAAGGCGGCCTCGGAGGAGTCGACCTCGTGGTAGGAACCATCAACGAGCGTGACCTTGATGTCCTGCACGGGGTAACCGGCGATGACGCCGCTCTCGAGGGCTTCCTGGATGCCCTTGTCCACGGACGGGATGTACTCCTTGGGCACCGAGCCGCCGATGGTGGCATCGACGAACTGGTAGCCGAAACCGGGCTCCATCGGCTCCAGGTCGATGACGGCGTCGCCGTACTGGCCACGGCCACCGGACTGGCGGACGAACTTGCCCTGGACGTGCTTGACGGCCTTGCCGGCGGTCTCGCGATAGGCGACCTGCGGCTTGCCGACGTTGCACTCGACCTTGAACTCGCGGCGCAGACGGTCGACGATGATCTCGAGGTGCAGCTCGCCCATGCCGGCGATGATGGTCTGGCCGGTCTCGTGGTCGGTGCGCACCTGGAAGGTCGGGTCCTCCTCGGCGAGCTTCTGCAGGCCCACGCTCATCTTGTCCTGCTCCGCCTTGCTCTTGGGCTCGACGGCGACGTCGATGACGGGATCAGCGAAGTCGATGGACTCGAGGATGATGGGGTTCTT
>ONMP01000137.1 GCA_900318935.1 uncultured Actinomycetes bacterium | reverse complement strand
CTTCGGTGGACTAGACCTTCGCGTAGAAGGCCTCCATGTCTTCGCCCATCTGGCGTAGCGTGGGGACGTCCACATAGGACATGTGCCCACAACCATAGAGGTGCCATTCGAGGCGTTCCTTAAGCTGAGGCGACAGGAACAGGCAGGCCATATCGTGTACCACGTTCCACCAGGTGGTGGCCGCATCGTAACGACCACCCAGTATGCACACCTTCATGTGGGGGTTGCGGCGCATGGCCACGGCGATGTCGTACGCTACGTTGGGCGAGATGCTGGGATACTCAAAGCCGGGCTGCTTGTGTTCCCACTTCCAGTTGGTCCCCACGCAATCGTAGTTGTTGGCAAGATAGCGGGCGGGAGCCTTGTAGTGCAGCTCGTCGTGCAGGAAAGCGCGGAACGCATTTGTCCAGCTGGCCTCGACGGCATCGTCAGCCGCATCCCCGCTGCTAAACCATGTCGAGGAGCTCTGCACTGCGACCGGCGCATCAGAGGAGAATCGCATGTCCAAGCGGCCGATGACCTTGCCCTCGTCGGCAAGCAGGTTGCGACGGAAGTCGTCGAGCGTGATCCGCAGGCGACGCTGCCGCACAAGCTCCTCGGGAAGGCCAATGAATTGAGAGAGTTGGCGAGCGACCTCGGCCTCCCGCTCGGGAGAGAGGCGGTCACCTCGCAGCGGGGCAGGGGCGAGCACGTCTTCCGTAAAGTCCATGGCCTGCTTGAACCAATCGTCCTCGCCAACGCCTTCACCGGCGCGGCCAAAGAACTGCGCGGTTGCTGCCATGGTGGGGGTCATGCCCAGATGGTACAGGTCCTCGCCCTCCATGGTCTGCACCCAGTCAAAGAGGGCCGAGAGCATGACCACGCCGCACAGCTTGACCGACCGCTCGCCGAGCAGGCGCATGAGCACGGCGTTTCGAACGGTGCCGTAGCTCTCGCCAAACAGGTATAGCGGGGATTGCCAGCGACCATTCTCTTCCAGCCAGGTGGTGATGGCACGCGCGAAGCAATCGGCATCGCCGTCGACGCCAAACACCTTGGCTTGGTCAGCCCCCTCGGCCAGGGTGGAGTTTCCCATATGAAAAATCAACATAACGGCAAGACGTTCCTCGCGGCGTTCGACGCGCTGAACTTCAACCGGCGGTACCAAGGACGCCCTCAAGTACGCGGACGGCTACCTCGATGCGGATACCTTCCAGTGGGAGACGGTCGCCAACGTGAGCGCCCGTGAGCTCGATGGCCTGAAGAGCTCCGATGCGGTGCACTTCTTCGTGCGCAAGATGAGCGCAGAGGATGGCATCACGCTGCCGTTCACCTACATCGGAAGGGGAAGGCTGGAGTACATAGAGGGGTCGATGAAAGCCAACGGCGCGCACCTGTTTAGGGCTCCGATGGAGCACACGGCACCGGAAGACATCTACTTTGACTTTAGGCTGCCGTAACACTTCAAATTCCTATTCGTACTATATATAGCGAGCAATCAGCCACGGGCTGAAGACTATTGCATAGAACCTGATACCCTTAATAATGTAAACCTGAAGCATGTCGCTGGAATCACGTTAGAGGGATAACCATGCAGGTAGGATGGATAGACTTCTCGCCCGAGGAACGCAACCGGACACTTACCGTACTGAGCTCGCTATCCGAACCAGGGTCAGTCGACGAGTTGGGAGTTGGCATCGTACGCGATGCTATGGCCGACAAGCTTTTTCCCGGCACTTCAACGCTTCTTACCAAGGCCCGTTACTTCTTTCTTGTCCCATACCTCTCTCGCTTCCTTGAGGAAGGGCATGACAGTTCTCGCCAAGACCCGAGAGCTATACGCGAACAGTTCCGTGGGTTGGAGCGCAACTGTGCCGTTGGACTAAGGAACTGTGAAAGGGCACGCGGTAACTCGGACGAAGGCGTCATTGGTAGGGTTGCCCTCTCAAGTGGTAAATGGGTCACGAGAGGCCCCGGTGAGATCTACTGGGCGTCACTTCGTAAGCTCGGTTTCATGAGGCAAGGTGCACCAGATAGTTACCAAGCCATGTTTGCTTATCTGGCGGACGCGCGGACGCGCGATCGACAGTATCGCAGTACTTCAAAACAAGGGGAGAACGATGATGGCCTCTCTGACGATCGCTTGGCGTTCAGCAGTATGTGGAACTTACCGAGGGGATCATACAAGAAATGGCGTGAGGAGTGGAGTCAGTGGAACTCCAAGGCTTCTGTTGCGCTCACGCAAGAGGAGGCTGCTTTCCTTAGAGAGAAGATAGTGGCGTCACATCCAGATTCCCTCTACGCGCTCATACTCTCCGATGATGAGCTTCGAAGCATCGCACTTGCGACCGCTTACGGCGAGGGTGGGACACGTGGCGATTCCTCGTTTCATGAGTTCCTCTCGCACGGGTTGGCGCGCATACAAAACCTCTCGCCGGTGATTGGAAAAACTTGCGCTCATGCCGACGGATTCAGCGAGCTTGTGCTGGGCTGTCGCATCGCATACAACATGCAGCTTAGTGGGCTAGAAGAGTCTGGCACAGAAGAATGGGCTGGGTTTGCGCCACGTGCGTCTAGCGTTGCTCATGGTGTTGACCTCGCAGGTGTTGCCAAGGAGCTTAGGCTTTCTTCGCATCCCGGGTTTCAGGTGCTCAGGCGCTTTCTTTTGCGTTCTGCTGCGTGTATGGATGCCAGCGATCTTGACGGGCTCAAAGAGCAGGTCAGGCGTCGAGAAGCAGATATCAAAGGCACAAGGCGAAAGATTGGCGCAAAGAATGCTGGCAACTACGCGTGGCGCGGCGGTCACAGACTTCCGTATCGCTTCGCCAACGCTATGGAAATAGTTCGCGAAATTGAAGAAGCGGGTGGCTGTGATGCTTGAGATGGATGAAGGACGTGTCAGCTTTGCCGACGCGCTCAGGCCACCAGAAGGCTACGAACTCTCTTTCGCCGTTGGAACGACGTACTCATTAGACCTTCGTGCTCTTCTTGGCATTTGCATTCCGCTTGGTCTTGGATTTGAGCCCGAGACTCTTGATTCCGTGAACCCCGTTAGCCTCTTTGCAGCCTTAAACCGGTTGCGGGGGAAGCTCGTTGTGTACTGTGACAAAGGAAGCATGCGGGTCGATGTGTCCTCAAACTCTCGAACGACTGGGCTTCTCATGCTGCTTGAGGGAATGGTCCATCAGGTTGCCGTGAACTGGCGGCGTAAAGACGCTTTTTCGTCGTTTCATCCAAAGGTATGGGTCGTGGAGTACTCCACACGCAGTAAGGGCGATTCGCTGTATCGATTGCTGGTGATGAGCAGAAACCTGTCGTTTGATACCTCTTGGGATGTCGTAGTCTCCATGGACGGCCACCCCGGCAAGGGCGACGCCTGCTCGGAGCATGTGGCACAGTTCCTCGAATTCCTTGCGGACGGTGATGCACAGACTTCGACGGACAGAGATGACCCTCGTAGGCGAGGCTCGCACACAACGCGAGTGCGGCTGCTTGCAGAAACGATCCGTGAGGCACGGTTTGAGGTTAACGACAGGAACTTTGAGTCTGTGGACTTCTTTCCATTCGGGCCTCAAGGCGATAACGTGAGTAGTCTGCTAGATGCCCGCAAGTGCGATTTGCTGACTTGGCGCTGGCGTAGCATGCTCGTAGTCTCTCCGTTCCTAAGCGAAGGCAGCGATGCGCCTCTTTCTGTAATGGCTAGACACAGGAGCGGCGCCTCGGGTAAGTATGTATTGCTGAGTAGGGAGGACTCACTTGCGGAACTCTCGAGTGACATGCGTGCTTCCTACGAGTGCTTCTGCCCAGCGTCATCTCTTGCAGATGTCGAACTCGAGGGCGAGGATGGCGTGGATGCATCTGCCTACTCGAACCTGCACGCGAAGTTATACTTCTCCCAAGACATGAGTGACCGGCGGAGGCTATGGATAGGCTCTCTCAACGCTTCGCGTAATGGAACTATCAATAACGTGGAAGCTCTTATTGCACTTTCGGTACGTCGCAATCACCTCACTTTCCAGCAGATGCTGAAGCCACTCATAGGCGATGGAGGCAAGGAGCGTCCACCATTCGTTCCGTATGATCCACCAGAGTCGTTGGACTTAGAGGTCAAAGAGGACCAGGAGTTCAGGCGTGCCTTCCGTATCGCATCACGACTGATAAGCTTCAAAGCGGTGAAGGTGACTGGCGACGAAAACGACGCAGCGATTGACGTGATAATTAACGTGGCCTCTATAACCAAAGCTTGTGCCGACATCTCACTTAAGCTAAGGCCGCTGCTTGCGACAGATTACGTGCAAATAGGCACGGGGACTAGGATTACTGCACAGGAGCTTGCTTTTGAAGGCCTGCACGCAGAGCAGGTCTCTGCTTTCTTCGTCATTTGTGGTACGAGAGGTGACGGCAAATCTAGGGAATGTGTAACAGTTTGCCCGCATGATCGATTTGATGACTCTGAGCTCTCATTGGAGAGCAGGAGCAGCAAGGTTCTTGGTGAAATCCTCTCCCATGGCAATGGTGAGCTATCGCAGTATCTTGCGCATGCCTTCGATTTGCCGGAAGCGGCGTACGCAATCAATGATGAGGGGCGTAATAATATAACCTCATCCACGAATGGCAGACTGCCCGTTCCGGCGGGGCTGTATGAGCGATTACTCGATATGGCGGACGCAAATCCCGAAGTGTTTCGTCAGGCATCGCAGCTATTGGATTTCATACCAAATGATGTTAGACATGATGAGCTCGATGCCTTACGCCGCCTGGTAGAGACGTTTACGAAGGCGGTGAAATGAAGGTGTCGCATGAACCGAGTGTGCGTGATAGGCTGGCATCTATTGAATGTGACGTGATGAACGGACTCACACCGTTCCAACGTGCGACGGTCGAACACATCTCTGGCCTCTATGCAAACGGACAACGTCGCGTGCTCGTGGCGGATGAGGTGGGTCTTGGTAAGACTCTAATTGCACGCGGCGTGATATCGAAGATAGCGCGACTGCGTGAGTCTGAGGGTGACGATCTCGTCAAGGTGGCCTACGTATGTTCAAACGCTTCCATAGCCGCTCAAAACATTTCGAAGCTCGCAATCGATGGTGAGGTACAGCTTGCTTCTGCGGACTCATCGCGCCTCTCGATGCAGCATCTCAAGATTGCACGGGAACGCGGGGATGATGAGCTTAAGGCGCGTTACATCCAGATAACTCCGCTCACTCCTGGGACGTCATTCTCGATTAACTCAGGTACCGGAACGATGCATGAGCGTGCGCTCATCTTAGCAGTCCTCGCGTATGACGATCGTTTTGGCAAAAAAACAGGTAGATACGAGCGCCTGTCTTGCTTCATGTGGGATAAGAGGCGTGGCTCTAGCCCCGGTAGTTGGAATTGGTGGTGCTGGCGAGCCGCCGAGGATGTGAGACTTGCCCGCGCGGGTGATCCGGAACGTAAAGAACGTGCCGGCTATCCATATGACGTACTAGGACGTGTGGATGGCGAGCTCGAGGAATCTGACGGTATTACTCTCAGATCGCTGTGCGACTACCTCGATTCGGGTGATTGTGATAGACGATATGAGCGTAGGGCCATCAATGACTTGCGACGCGCCTTCGCCAAAGTGTGCGTAGACATGCTGAGCCCCGACTTCGTCATCATGGATGAATTCCAACGATTCCATAACCTTATCTCTGAGGACGACACAGAGACCTCCATGCTTGCCAAGCGTTTTCTTGGTGGGGAAACGCGCGTCCTTTTGCTATCGGCTACGCCGTTCCGAATGTACTCTACGGACGCGGAGCTTGACTCTGGAGGGTTCGGCGATTCTTATCACGAGTTTCTTGAGGTTATGGACTTTCTCGGCGAGGGAAGTGCTGAAGCGGGAGAGAAGTTCCGCAAGATATGGGGTGACTACACGCTTTCGCTTAGGAGCCTGGGATCGGGCTCATGCGATGTCGTGACAATACAGCCTTTAAAGAATGAAGCGGAGACCCTCGCTCGTAGTTATATCGCTCGAACAGAGAGGCAGTCTACGGGTGAACTCGGTCCCATCGTTGACAATTCGACCCACGTGACACAGGTCCATGTATCTCCCGAGGACATAAAAGCATTCGTTAGGATGCGCGGTCTTATGAGAGAAGCGGGCATTAGACGGGGATTGATGAGTGCCGACTTCATCAAGTCTTGTCCGTATCCGCTGTCCTTTATGTCGGGATACAAGCTGTTTCGTGAGCTTGAGACGCGTACGGCTAAGCGGCCAGGCCTCGTAAGTGCTAACAAGCGAGCAGACGGAGGGCTGCTCTGGCTGCGCAAGTGGGACGTTTCTTATTACGAGCGTTTGCGAGTTCATAACGCGCGTTACCAAGCCTTACTGAGCGACATTGCGGGAGAGGAGAGCGTGCATGCTGAGCGCCTCCTTTGGGTTCCCGCGAGCAGACCGTATTATCGGCCAAGTGCCGTCTCTCCTTATTCGAATACACAAGGGTTCTCCAAGATGATTCTCTTTTCGTCTTGGGCGATGGTTCCCCCGTCACTCTCGTGCTTGCTTTCTTACGAATACGAACGGCGCAACGTACTTAAGCTGAGACGAGCTACCGGTAAGGAGTATCGATACTTTAAGGACGAAGAAGACCGTGGCGATGAGGCTAGCGACTCTCAAGCGCTCCCATACCGGCGCATACGCTTCGACCGAGAATTGATGTTTGTGAACTCGCCTCATCTGAAATCACGCTCGCGGAGTTGCGGCGCACCCTGCGTAGACGGATTGCCGATGTCCTGCCAGAAGCACTTGGGGTAGAAAAGCTTCCAAAGGGAATCGATGGTCGACGGGCTTCTGTGGACTGGTACGTTATGGCGGCGTTGCGCTTGGACAGCCTCGCTGGATTTGACGTGATGGAGGAGCTTCTGGGGGAGGAGGCAGGGCGCGGACTTCGTCTCGACAGCCGCTATAAGAGGGAAGCGGCAGTGCTGAGGCAGATTGCCGAGGAGGCTAATGATTGGAGTCCACATGAGGCTGGTCGTTTTCCTGTGGACTTGGTGGACGTGTTAGTGGATGCAGCAATTGCGTCGCCTGCGGTTTGTGCACTCAGAACCTACGGTGCTTATGCAGAACGCGTTCCGGCGTGGGTGGCATTCCAGCTTGGTCACGCTTTCGTCAAGCGCATGAATACCTCGTCGGCGACACTTACCGTTGCAGCGGCAATGGAGCATAAGGACGAGGCTTCGTCTCATTGGAAGAACTTGCTTGACTATTCTTGCGAAGGTAACCTGCAGGCAGTGCTCGACGAGTACGCATATCTCCAGCGACCGGTTGGAGTGAGCCTCGACGATTTCGAGACTGTCCTGCGAATCCACAAATCAATGGTCGGTCAAGAAGATGAACCAGATTTTCGTAACGTCGAAGCGGTGCATGGCGTGCGAATACCGACATCTGCGGGAACGAAGAAACGCATAGACAGCATGAGGATGCGTGCCAACATCGCAGCTGCTTTTATGGACGCAAAGTCGAGGTCTACGAGTGACGCCGTAGTTTCTCGGTCAAATCTTCGGGAGGCGTTCAATTCGCCATTCAGGCCATTTGTGCTAGTGAGTACGTCGGTTGGGCAGGAAGGACTCGACTTTCATCGCTACTGTCGCAAGGTATGTCATTGGAATTTGCCTTCTAACCCTATCGATCTCGAGCAGCGCGA
This sequence comes from uncultured Actinomycetes bacterium, assembly GCA_900318935.1. Lineage (GTDB taxonomy): Bacteria > Actinomycetota > Coriobacteriia > Coriobacteriales > Atopobiaceae > RUG440. Next base: position 12,750 of record ONMP01000137.1, on the reverse strand, counting down.
GGGAAGGGTAAACCGCTACCAGGGGCTTTCAGTACGCCAGAGCATTGCGAGCCGATACGGCAATATGGAGTTTGGTAAGGGTCCGATTTGGCAGCAGATGTTTGAGACGGCTGAAGAGGGAGAGCTCAGTCGCGAGTCTGGCGGTTCGCATTCCGGCTTGCTCCCTTTCTGGGGTGTGACCAAAGGCGATGCATTGGTTCCTGTCGAACGCTACGCGTATCTCTATCCGTTTAGCAAGGACGTTGCACAGTATGATTCGCTGATTGAGCAGGTGTATCGCTATCGCATGGTGATTGGTCAGCCAGACCAAGAGGAGACACTCCGACTATTGCGCGAGCGCGTCGAGGATGGGACGTTGAGCAAAGATGACTTCGATACTCTGTATATCAATCTATGTCCTTTTGTTAAGGCGGAGCATGGAGTAGATGGATGTGCGTGAATCCGAGATGCAATTGCCACACGACGCACAAGCCGCAGTGGGAAGAGCACTGATATAGTGCTGCTTGAGCCGACGGAGAGTATCAGGGACCTTCCGGGACAGGTACAGCTTGCCGAAATCGCCCGCGAGGCGCCGTTGGAAGACGTAAGGCTGGTCGCCGTCGCGAAGGCACACCTTTGATTTATAATAAACCTAACGGTAAACGCACTGAGGAGAGGATGTCTTATGAAGCTGGAAACCCTGTTTTCACCCATGAAGATCGGTACGTGCGAGATTCCCAACCGCTTGGTGGTGCCTGCGATGGTCATGAACTATTGCACCTATGACGGCATGATCACTGACCAGTACGTGGCCTACATGGAAGAGAAGGCCAAGGGCGGCTGGGGTCTTATCATCACCGAGGACTACTGCGTGCAGCCGGCGGGCAAAGGCTACAGCCGCATCCCCGGCTTCTGGAAGGAGGAGCACGTCGCCAGCAGCCGTCGCGTGACGGAGGCCGTGCACAAGTATGACTCAAAGATCTTCGCCCAGATGTACCACCCCGGCCGCCAGACGACGCCAGCCGCCAACGGTGGCGAGACGCCTGTGGCGCCGAGTCCTACCAAGGATCCCATGTGCCAGTTCCAGGCTCGCGAGATGAGCGTCGACGAGATTCACCAGCTCGTGGAGGACTTTGGTACCGCAGCGCGTCGCGCCAAGGATGCGGGCTACGACGGCGTTGAGCTGCACTGCGCTCACGGCTATCTGCTCGCGGAGTTCCTGTCTCCTGCCGTAAACCGTCGCGTGGACGAATACGGCGGATGCTTCGACAATCGCGTACGCATCGTGGATGAGATTCTTGCTGCTATGCGCGCTCAGGTTGGCCCAGACTTCCCCATCCAGGTGCGCCTCTCGTCAATGGACTTCGTGACGGGCGGTCGTACCGAGGCCGAGACCTATGAGCTTTGCCGCCACTTTGAAGAGATTGGCTTCGACGCACTGCACATCTCTAACGGCATGTATGCCTCGCACCCCAAGGACCAAATCATCGCACCGATGTTCACCGATCATGCCCTCAACATGGAGCGCGCACAGCAGGTCAAGAACCTCGTGAGCATTCCCGTCATCCTGGCGAACCGCATCAACGATCCCAAGATGGCCGACACGCTGCTCAAGATGGGCAAGGCGGACTTCATCGGCATGGCTCGCGGCTCGCTTGCGGACCCGTACCTGCCCGCCAAGGCCAAGGAAGGACGCACCGAGGCCATCCGCTATTGCATCGGTTGCTTGCAGGGTTGCGAGATGCCGCTGTTCATGGACGACCAGGCAGGCTGCTTGGTCAACCCGCGTTGTGGTCGCGAGTTCGAGAACGACCTTGCCAAGGTCGCCGAGGCCAAGCGCGTGATGGTCATTGGCGGTGGCCCGGCAGGCCTTATCGCTGCCGAGACGCTCGCGCTGCGTGGTCACAAGCCCGAGGTCTTTGAGGCGCGCAAGCACCTGGGTGGGCAGTTCCGCTCGGCGGCGTTTCCGGTGGGCAAGGGTGAGCTCTCCACGTTCGTGAGCAGTCTGCGCAAGAGCCTCGAGGAGCTCGAGGTGCCCGTGCATCTGGGCTGCGAGGTTGACGAGAATGCCATGCGCGAGTTTGCTCCGGATGCCATTATCGTGGCCACTGGCGCGAAGCCGCTGGTGCCGCCCGTGCCCGGCATTGATGGCGCCAACGTTGCCACCGCCGAGGACGTGCTGCTCGGCAAGGTAGAGATCAAAGACGCGCCCATCGTCGTGTGCGGTGGCGGCGAGGTGGGATGCGAGACGGCGGAGTACATCGCCGAGGTGCTGCTCCCGCACGTGCCCGTTACCGTGCTCGAGATGCAGGACGACATCCTCACCGACATGATGCCCTTTACCAAGGTGTGCCTCATCGAGATGATGGTGAAGAATGGCGTTGCGTGGAAGACGGGCGCCACGGTGAAGGCCATCGAGGCCGATGGCGTGGTGTACGAAGATGCCAAGGGCGAGCACAAGCTGCCTGCCGGTCAAGTCGTCTCTGGCTTCGGGTATCGCGCCTACAACCCGCTAGAGGACGCGGCACGCAGGGTGTGTGACAACGTGCAGGTGGTCGGCAGCGCCATCAAGGCTGGCAACGCGCTCGTGGCTGGCAAGGAGGCATACGCCGCGGGTTTGGCAATCTAGCGCCCCTATACCTAGAGAGTGGTCACGACTTCGCCGCCGTCGAGCAGCGCGAGTTCGGCTTCCGCGTCAAGCGCGTCGGCGACGATATCGTATTTGAGAAGCACTTCACGAACAAACAGGGGACAGTCCCCTGTTTGTTCCATTATGGATCTGGGACCGGTGCGAGACCATAAATATATCGTCTCTGGGAAGGTCTGCCAACGCCACGCCGCTCAACACGCCGTCAAAAAGTGTGTCGTCCGCCGCCACCTCGTTGAAGCGGTCAAAGAATGGAAGGTTGTGATGCGGCGAAGAAGTCATGATTACCTTAGAAAAGAAGCGACCTCTTGCCGCCTTGAACTGCATCCCCGATTTGTAGCTATCCATCACGCAAGCGAGTCGATTCCGTGGCAGATAAGCCCAACGGCGAGTTCAACGAGTTCCTCCACGGGAACGACCTTGCCGTCCGCTACCCACGCGCGATACATGTTGAGCACCGCTCCGGATTGCCATGCGTACACCTGATGCCAGCGCTCGGGCGTGTAGTCTTCTGGCACGTTTTCCACGTGCTCGCCCGAGGCGTCGTCCTGCAGACTCCGCTGTACGGCGTCCCATGCGGGATCGCAGGTGATGGCGTCGTAAAGCGCGTCCTGCTCTGCGCCAAAGAGAAAGAACTCGCGCGTGATCTGCGCCATGTCTTCCGGCATGTGCAGGTGACCCGTGCGCTTGCGCCATGCAGCCGCATAGGTCGCCATGGTCTCGGCCATGAGGTCGTCGAGCGTCTCGTAGTAGCGGTAGAAGGTCTTCTTGTTTATGCGCGCCCGCTCGCAGAGCTCCTTTACGGTGATGTCGGCATAGCCCTTCTCGAGCATCATGGCGCGGAAGGTGGCGTCGATGGCCTCGAGCGTCTTGGTGACGCGCAGGTCGTGCGCGGGTGTGGTACGCATGGTCCCTCCAGAGATGTGCAACGCTTTGCATGAATTGGTGGCATAAGTCACTCTCGCTGCAAAGCTGCCCATTGAGCCAATCTTTGTTCTGTCTAATACTAAAGCCAACGGATAAGCAACTCAAGTTGCATAATAGCCCTTGGGGTCGGTTCTTATTTGACCAGAATTCGAGAGGAGAAGGTAATGGAGTACATCGAGCTCAACGATGGCAACAAGATTCCGGCAATCGGCTTTGGCGTGTTTATGATTCCCGCGGATGGTCCTACCTATGATGCGACGCTCGCCGCGCTTGAGGCTGGATATCGCCACATCGATACGGCGGCCGCCTACATGAACGAGCAGGACGTAGGCCGAGCCGTACGCGACAGCGGCATCCCGCGCGAGGAGATCTTCGTCACCTCCAAGCTGTGGCCGCAGGACTACGCCGCCGCGGATGCGCCTGCAGGCATCCAGCGCACGCTGGACAACCTGGGCTTCGACTACATCGACCTCATGCTTCTGCACCAGCCCTACGGCCCGGTGGACGAGGCGTGGGCTGCGTTGGAAACGGCCAGGGAACAGGGGCTCATACGCTCCATCGGCGTCTCAAACATGACGCCCAAGATCTGGAACCAGTGGGTGCCTGGCTTCAAGACCCTTCCCGCAATTAATCAGGTTGAGTGCAACCCCACCTTCCAGCAGCGCGCCCTGCGCGATTTGCTCGACCCGCTGGGTGTGGTCGTCGAGTGCTGGTACCCGCTGGGCCATGGCAACCCTGAGCTGCTAGGCGACCCGGCTATCACCGGGCCTGCAGCCAAATATGGCAAGGACGCCGGCCAGATCGTCTTGCGCTTCGAGACGCAAGAAGGCCTGGTGGTACTGCCCAAGTCCACCCGTCCTGCTCGCATCAAGTCCAACCTCGACGTCTTTGGCTTCGAGCTGACAGAGGACGAGATGGACGCCATCCGCGCCCTCGACACGGGCAAGGGCACGCACGACCCCGAGGATCCCGCCAATGCCGAGCGCCTGCTCTCCTTCCGCGTGCACGACTAGGTGACGGCGCATGTGCTCGCCATGCGTCAAACTTGGTAGAGGACGCGTCGACAGGGGAGAGGCGTACCCTTGCTGCCGATACTGTCGTGCTCGCGCTGGGCTTTCGTCCGGCGGCCAGTCACGCTGCTGAGTTCGCCGCGCCTGGTGTGGACGTCTACGAGATCGGTGACGGCCGTCAGGTGGGCAACATCATGACTGCCATATGGGAGGCCTATGAGGTCGCGAGGTGTCTGTAGGCGGACCGAAACACTCGCAGAAGGGAGAAGAGTATCTCGCGCGTTCGCAGCGCGGGCACAACGAACGCATCGTGGGCAAGGCCCTCGCTGACGTGCGCGACGACGTGGTCATCGCCACCAAGCTCTTCCTCGACGGCGGCTTCGGCGGCACGTACAAGAGGATTCGCAAACACCTCGACGCCTCGATGGACCGCATGCAGACCGACTTCGTAGACCTCTACTACCTGCATCGTATGGGGTCGACGCCCGTTGAGGACGTCGCCGAGGCCATGGGGCGCCTCATCGACGAGGGACTTATCGGCGGCTGGGGTCTCTCGCAGGTTGATGTGGACGCCATCGCTCGTGCCCATGCGGTGACGCCACTCTCCGCTGTGCAGAACATCTATTCCATGGTGGAGCGCGACGTGGAAGACGAGGTGATTCCGTACTGTGCCGAGCACCGCATCGGCCTCGTGGCCTTCTCGCCGGTAGCGAGTGGCCTGCTCTCGGGCAAGGTGAAGAGCACCGCCCAGTTTGAGCGTGTCGATGACGTGCGCACGTGGGTGCCGCAGCTCTCCGAGCGCAATCTCGCTGCCAACCGTCCGCTGGTGCAGATGCTGGAGGACTTCGCAGACGTCAAGGGCTGCACGCCAGCGCAGCTTTCGATGGCATGGATGCTCGCCAAGTGGGACAACGTGGTGCCCATCCCGGGCTCTAAGAATAAAGGTCGAATTCTGGAGAACCTCGGCGCGGCGGAGGTGGAGCTCACCAAGGACGAGCTCGCGCAGCTTGAGAGCGCGCTCGACGGCATCACCGTCTACGGGCATCGAGGATTCACTCATTAAGAGCGACGTCCGTACCAGATAAGCAACGAATTGTGTCCCAAGGTGGCATAAGTCACCTTGGGACTCACATTGACCATTGAGAATCTGCGCCGTCCGTTAGATACTCATGCTAACGATAGGCAACGCGAGTAGCGTAACAGCACGGGAAGGGGACTGCAATGATTCTGGACTTCAACGAGAACAAGCCGGTAGCCGTGGTGCTCGGTGCGGGTGCGATGGCCATGGCAATCGTCCGCCGCGTCGCAGCTGGTGCGAAGGTCCTGCTCGGCGACTTCAGCGAGAAGAACCTCGAGCGCGCGGCCGAGGCCATGCGCTTCAACGGCTACGACGTCGAGACCATGGTTGTGAACGCTCTCGACAAGGAACAGGTATACGCCTTCGCGGCCAAGGCTGCCGAACTCGGCGACGTCATGTGGTTCATTGACACCGCCGGCGCGAGCCCCAGCCAGGCGACGCCGCAGTTCATCATCGACCTCGACCTCATCGGTACGAGCTATGCCCTCGATGCCTTTGGTCCCGTCATGGCCAAGGGCGGAGCGGGCCTCGTGGTGAGCAGCCAGGCTGGTTGGATGGGTCATTTCACCGAGGAAGAGGAGAACACCCTCGCCCTCACGCCCACCGACGAGCTGCGCGACCTGCCGATGCTCCAGCCGGACGTTGTGACGGGCTCCGGCAAGGCCTACATCGTGGCCAAGCGCGCCAACCACCTGCGCGTGCGTACCGCCGCCGCGACCACGTGGGCAGAGAGCCACGCACGCGTGAATACCATCTCTCCGGGCATCGTCATGACGCCAGTTGCCTACGACGAGTTCAACGCTCCGGGCAACACCTACCAGCACATGATCGAGGCGGGTGCCTGCCAGCGCGTTGCCAACCCCGACGAAATCGCTGCCGCCGCGGAGTTCATGCTGAGTGCCCCCTTCGTCACGGGCACCGACCTGCTCATCGACGGTGGCACCATAGCCGCCATGAGGAGCGGGGCCTACGAGGGCCGTCGGGATCGGCGCTAGGGTAGTAGACAGGGCTGTGCGCGGGATAGAATAGATTCGGGGTGCAAAGCCGTCTCACCTTGCATCAGCCGCATGCTCGGCTTCTTCAATTGCAACGTCAGAAGCGAGACTCTGGTTGTACTATAAATCAAAGCAATTCTCCAACAAGAGAGGACGCAACCATGATGACATTTGATGAGTACCAGGCGACCCTACCAATGCCCATCGGCCCCAAGCTGGACAACCCGCATTTCACGGGTGACGTGTGGCTGGTGCCGCTGGTGACGGGCAACGACGTGCAGACCCAGATGGTCACCTTTGCGCCGGGTTGCATCAACGATTACCACATCCATCATGGCTCCGAGCAGACCATCATCTGCACCGGTGGCCGCGGATGGTACCAGGAGGAGGGCAAGGACGCCATCGAGATGAAACCCGGCGATGCCATCGCCATCCCCGTGGAGGTACGCCACTGGCACGGCGCGGCAAAGGACAGCTGGTTTAGCCACATCGTGGTCTACAGCAAGGCACATGAGGGTTTCCACGCCGAGTGGTGCGAGCCCGTACCGGCCGAGATCTACGACGGGCTGGAGTAGACGGCCGTCATCGGTGCGTCATCAGATAAGAACTCGAGAACTAGGGAGCAGACCATGACCTACCAGCCGAGAACGCCCCAACCCTATCAGGGTAACCCCTTCGGTTTCGTGTACGGTGGCGCGCTGACGTCCAATGTCGAGGGTGCCGTGAATGTGTACCCCATCTCTTACGACGCCGGTGATGTCACTGTGGCGGCCAACGTCTACACTCCGGCAGGCTACAGCGAGGACGGCTCGTACGCGGGCATCGTGGTGGGCCATCCCAACGGTGCGGTGAAGGAGCAGGCTGCCGGCTTGTATGCGCAGCGCCTAGCCGCTGAGGGCTTTGTGACCATCGCGTTCGATGCCGTGACCACGGGCGAGAGCGGAGGCGCGCCGCGTAATCGCGACATCCCGTACCTGCGCGTCGAGGACTACCGTCTCGCTGCCGACGTCTTGTCTACATTTCCGGGCGTGGACGCTTCCCGCCTTGCCGTGCTGGGCATCTGCGGCGGCGGAGGCTACGCGCTCAGTGCGGCTCAGATGGACAAGCGCTTCAAGGCGGTAGCCGTCGTGTCCATGTTCAACACCGGCTCGGTGCGGCGCGAGGGCTTCATAAAGTCGCAGGCGGACAGCGTCCTCAATCGCCTGCATGACGTGGCAGACCTACGTGCGCGTGAGGCACAGTCGGGCGAGCTGGTCTACAGTGCCGACATGTCTGCCATGGACCCCGAGGTTGGCCACAGCCTGCCCTTCGACATGTACCGCGAGGGGTACGAGTACTACGTGGAAACCCACGCCCATCCGCACTCGCACTCCCGCTTCGCCCAGCGCGACCTCATGGACCTCTTTGCCTGGGATCCAGATGACTTCATGTACCTCATCGACCAGCCGCTGCTCATGGTGGTAGGGGAGAAGGCCGACACGGCCTACATGTCGGAGAGCGCCTTCGCGGCGGCGACTGGCACCGAAGACAAGGAGCTGTACGTGGTCGCGGACGCCACGCACGTGGACCTCTACTGGAAGCCCGATGCGACGGCCGACGCGCTCGCCAAGCTGGCGGTGTTCTTCAAGGATAGATTGTAGGTCCTTAGGCCTTTGTACCTGGACTCTCGCTCAACGTGGCCCTATCAAGAGAGAAAACATGTATGGTGTAATATAAAGGCGATGCAAAGGAGGGTCACGATGAGGGAGTTCAACACCACGGGGCTGTGCGTGCCCGAGAGGCACTACATGGTGGACATATCCGGGCGCGTCGCACAGATGCGCGCGATGGTGGAGGGGGGCGACTACTTCTGCGTGAACCGCGCGCGACAGTACGGCAAGACCACGTCGCTCGTGGCGCTCGAGCGTGCTCTCGAGGGGGATTACGCAGTCGCGAGCCTCGACTTCCAGGGGCTCAGCCACGCGAGTTTTCGAACGGAGGGCCATTTCGTGCGCGGCCTCTCCCGCATGCTCGTGCGCAATGTTTCCCTGCCCCCACGGGCAGCGGAGGAGGTCGGGGCGCTCGCCAGGGGGAGCGTGGCGGATCTGGCGCTTGACGACCTGTTCTTCGCGTTCGACACGTGGTGCGGAGAGAGCGAGAGCCCCGTGGTCCTCATCGTCGACGAGGTGGACAGTGCCACGAATAACCAGGTGTTCCTCGACTTCCTGGCCCAGCTGCGACTACAGTACCTCACTCGCGAAAAGAACCCTTCGGCTCCGGCCTTTCGCTCGGTCGTCCTTGCCGGGGTTACCGACATCAAGCACCTCAAGGCGAGGATTCGCCCCGACGAGGCATCCAAGGTCAACAGCCCGTGGAACATCGCCGCTGACTTCGACGTGGACATGTCCTTCTCGGTGGCTGACGTGGCGGGGATGCTCGCGCAGTACGAGGCGGATCACGCTACCGGTATGGACGTCCGTGCTGTGGCGGAGGAGGTCGTGGCCTGGACGGGGGGCTACCCCTTCCTCGTAAGCCGCGTCTGCCAGCTCATGGACAGGCACGGCTTCGGCTGGGACGGCGGTGGCGTGGATACGGCTGTGAGGCTGCTCCTCAAGGACGACGACGTGAGTCTCTTCGAGTCTCTTACGGGTAAGCTTGAGGACTTCCCCGCCCTCAAGGCGCAGCTCAGGGAGACGCTCATGCGGGGTGAGCCCGTGGACTTCTCGCCCTACGATGAGACCCAGAAGCTGCTGCGGATGTACGGTTTCGTGACCGAACGCGGTGACAAGATGGTCGTCGCGAACCGCGTGTTTGAGACGCTTCTCTACGACTACTTCCTCGCCGAGGAGCAGACGGGCGCGGTCCGCAGGGCCGGCGACCTCGGACGCAGCCTTTTCGTGGAGGGCGGCCGGCTCGACATGTGCGCCGTGCTGGAGGGCTTCCGGCGCACCTACGTGGAGGTGTACGGCCCGTTGGAGGAGGGCGGTCGGTTTGCGGAGAAGGACGGGCGCGAGCTCTTCCTCATGTACCTCAAGCCTATCATCAACGGCACGGGCAACTACTACGTGGAGGCGCAGACCCGCGACCAGACGCGCACGGACGTCATCGTAGACTATCTCGGCGAGCGGTTCGTGGTGGAGCTCAAGGTCTGGCGCGGCCCGCGCTACAACGAGGCTGGCGAGCGCCAGGTGGCGGGCTACTTGGACTACTTCGGGCTCTCGGTGGGCGCCGTGCCATTCTTCAACATCAGCAAGCGCAAGGAGCCCGGACTGCGCCGGGTGGCGGTGGGGGACAAGGTCCTCTGGGAGGAGACCATCTGACCATTGGCTAGGTCATCACAGCACCGAAATATCGCTCGACCCTCTCTTTGCCGCCATCCGCCTCGTAGAGCTCCTCGTATGCGCAGAGGATAGAGATCAGTCCGGCCAGGCCGCTGATCTGGTCTATACTCACCGGCTCCGGCACAGCGGTGACGTCCAGCAGACGAAGCAGATGGGCGACTTCCCGGTCGTATCGGTGATCCGAATGATATCTCTGCATCAGAATCAGTCCGCGCAGCAAACCGGGCAGTCTCCAGAAAAGATCGGGGTCACGAAAGCCCTGCTGATCCATGTGTGACAGCCACTCATCGATTTGCTCGACGGCCACCTCCTCGCACAGACGCGCCTTTCCGCGGATGCCGTCGTTGGTGGTCACCGCCACAACGGCCGCCGCAAACACACCGATGCCGCAGCTTCCCGTAAACAGTTCCGGGGATAGGATCTCGGTGCCTCCGGCGCTTAGGTCGGGATCGATCCACCCGCTCTGGGGTTCCGCTTGGCTGTCTGCCAGCGTAAGCATATTCTCAAAAACAGATTGTAGAATCTGCTCCGTTTCCGCAAGGGCCTGGTTTGGGCTGATGGCCTGAGACGCCCTCTGAGGAATCGCGACCCGTGAAGAAGCATTTCCGGCTTTGATTACGGCACAGTGCAGAAGACGCCTGACCAAAGCTGTCTCCTGCGCGAGGGTCTGCTCGCCCATACACCTCAGATGGCCAAGGGCGGCATCGACGGCGCTCTGGCACATGAAATCCTTAACGATCACACGACCGTCCGCGTATAGATCCGTGCTGTTGCCGAAAGTATAAAAGCGTGGGATGTCGCCCCGCAAGAGGGCGTCCGCTTCCGCATGGCATGCAAGTTGTGTGTCTTTCCTGACAAGGAATTTGCCGAGCGCTGTGTCCAGTTCGGCGCGCTGCATCGTCTGCGGATCATTTGCGGACATGTACTTCCTGCGGTAGCTGCCTTTAAGCAGATCCCCGTAATACTGGCTGTCCCGCAGGATGACGCGTATCTGGACCTGGGAAAAAAGCTCCCGCAGGTCCCTCTCCATTGAGGTTTTTCGGGAAAGGATTCGCTCGTAGCCATTCCGGAAGCCGTCCATGTACTCCTCTTCGCAGTCAAGGACCGTGACGGGCTCTCCGTCCACCAGAGGTGCGCAGCCTAGGGGACCCGTGTTCAGGAGCACGCTGTATTCTGTGTCATTGCTCTTGCGGGGCATGAGCGCGGACTTCCATACCGATGCGACTACGGCCTGCGGAAACCCGTAAGCTTCCGTTCCCCATCTCTCGGGCGTCAGAAGCGTCTCCAGATCCACGATGGAGGGGATGCCCTCGGAAGAAAAGACGTTCTCGCAGTGCATGTCGGAAGAATTGAGCAGACCGCACAGGGCCGTCAGCTCGCCCATGGAGTGATACCACTTCTTTGCGGCTGCCTCACCCCGCGGCACCTCCTTCTCGACGTATTCGCTGACGCCGAAATCCGTTCCGTTCGCAAAGCATCGAGGTATAAGGATCGTGTCAGAGAAGTATCTCCGCACGAACTCTCTGGCGGCCTTCTCCAACCTAGAAGGACGGGGCTTATAGACCATCTTTCCGCAGTCGGTGTGTAGGATCACTGTCGAGCGCGCCATGTCATGAAAATCGCCTTCGCCGATTTCGAGAGCGGAAAACTTAGAGTACTCCGCCCCTCTGAAAAGCTCCCGGCAGATGTCCCGCTTGTGCGCGCGAAGGTTTTGAAACATCTCCGTGAGGGCATTCTCAAGCAGCGTCAGCCGGTCCTCGACAAGCCCGTATAGCGCATCGGGGAAGGCTGCATCGCCAGATTTTAGTCGACGCAAAAGCTCTGCCGCGGCATCCTCTTTCTGCTGTTTCGTGATGAGCCGCGAATCGAATGCCGCAAGGGGATTCGTCTTTGCCGCAATATCGGCGCAGAGGTCATCAGCGGTCTCCTGCGCGATCTGAAAGGCAGCGTTCCAAAAAGCCGCCTCTATTGAGCTGGAGGCGGCATCGGAAAGACGTTCCTCAGCTGCCTCCAAAGCATTCAGAGCATGACGGAGAATCATGCTCTGAAAAACGAACATATAGGAATGCTCTTTCCTAACAGATAACATTACTATTCTATACGTTAATCATGTATTACATGCACGCACGTGTCTGTGCTTACCACTGATACGATGGCGCAGCCAATTAGGCCTATGACAGTAACGACGGCTGCAGCGCTACGCTCGATGGTGCCGCCGCCCGCGAGTGTCTCGAGGTCGGCCTCGTCCAGTTCCTTGGCTTCCTTTGCGCGCCCTGTCCTATAATGATGACCTTGATTGTCGCCGTCGAAGGGCCTCTTCATGCACATCATCAAGGCAAAGTCGCTGCTCACGCGGTGGATGGGCATGAACCTCTACCGCGGGTGCACGCACGGCTGTGCGTACTGCGACAGCCGAAGCGCCTGCTACCACATCGACCACGCCTTCGAGGATGTGGCGGTGAAGGCCAACGCACCTGAGCTGCTCGAGGACGTATTGCGCCGCCGCCGCAAGCCCTCCATGATAGGAACGGGCTCGATGAGCGATCCCTATCAGCCCATCGAGCGTAATCTCCGCCTCACGCGCCGCTGCCTCGAACTGATTCGCGACTATGGGTACGGTGCCTCGGTCATCACAAAGTCGGACCTCGTGCTGCGCGACGGGGATCTGTTAGAAGACATCAACCACCGGACGAAAGCCGTAGTACAGGTCACACTTACTATCGCCGACGACGGGCTGTCGCGAGTGATTGAGCCAGGGGTGTGTCCGTCGAGCCGCCGCTTCGAGGTTCTTTGC
>ONMP01000117.1:8868-16658 GCA_900318935.1 uncultured Actinomycetes bacterium | reverse complement strand
TCCCATGGGCTCTGCTACCGCACGGGCGGCGACGAGTTCACCGTCGTGCTAGAAGAGAGGCTTGGCGAGACAGGTGCTTTGATTGCCCGGCTCGAGGAGCTCATCGCAGCGGCTCGCGAGAAGGACAATCGACTGCCGGGTGTCTCGGTCGGCAAGGCTCAGGCCGGCCAAGACTGCACCGATATCGCTGCCGTCGTGAAGGCAGCCGACGAAAAGATGTACGAAGAGAAGCGCGCCCGCAAGGTGGGTCGCTGACGCGCCGCCCGCTTAGGCCAAGGCGGAACGCACAGCCTCGATCTGCTCGGCGGGCGTGGATGCGCCGGCCGTGATTCCCACAGTCCGGGCACCCTCAAACCACGTGCTGTCGAGCTCCTCGACGCTCTCCACGTGATGGGTCGCCGTACAGTGCCTGGCACATACGTCTGCGAGATGGCGCGTGTTGGCAGAGGAGCGTCCGCCAACCACGATCATCACATCGCTTGCTGCCGCAAGCTCTGCCGCTGCCTGCTGGCGCTCACGCGTCGCCTCGCAAATCGTGTCGATGACACGCAGCTCCCCACAACGACCAACAAGCGCGCTCACGACATCGCGCAGCACCGACCTTTCGAGCGTGGTTTGCGCCACGACGCCCACGCGCCTGCCGAACTCCAGAGACTCCAGTTCCGCAGATGAACCCACGACCACGGCTTCAGGTGCGTGACCGCAAATGCCCTCGACCTCGGGATGCCCCGACTCGCCCACGACGACCACCTGATAGCCCTCGTCCGAAAGAAGCTCCACCGCGCGATGAACCTTCTTGACAAAGGGACAGGTCGCGTCGACGATCACGAGACCCGCATCTGCGGCACGGCGCTCGATGTCCGGCGTGACGCCATGGGCGCGCATCACAAGCACCGAACCTGGCTCGGCATCCTCGGGCCGATCAACGGCGCTCACTCCCTCTCGCGCGAGCTCAGCTACCACGGCGGGGTTATGAATAATCGCACCCAAGGTATGCACGGGGCTCGTCGCCTTTTCTGCCGCACGTCGCGCGAGCTCGAGCGCCCGCCCAACCCCATAGCATGCGCCAGCTTTGTCCGCCACCATCACCTTCATCTGCGGGTTTCCTTCCTGCGAGGCAACGCATCCACCTTACATCTCGCCCGGATGCTGAGCACGCAGCTCGTCGCGCAGCGCATACACGCGCTCCATGGCGATGCGCTCCACCTCCTTGGCGCGCTGCTTGCGTCCCTTGCCCTCGACCTGATCGAAGGTCACAGGCTCACCGACACTAATCCACACGCGGCCAGGACGCAGGGGCTTGTTGCCCCCGGGCGCGCCGTCACGAGCCCCCACGATGGCGACCGGCAGCACGGGAGCCTTGGCTAGCTGCGCCATGAGCGCGAAGCCACCGTGGACCGTGACCTCTTGGTCATCAGAGTAGATGCGCGTCCCCTCGGGAAAGATCAGGACGTCTTCGCCGCGCTGCAGCGCTCTTTGTGCGCGACGCACCGACTTGATATCGGCCGTACCACGCTCTATCGGGATGCCGCCGATGCGCGTAAAGAACCAGCCCACGAGCTTGTGCTCGCCGAACTCGCTCTTGTAGATGGGACGCATGCGACGTCCGTGCGCCCACTCCGTGACCATCAGGCATACGGGGTCGAGCATCGAGACGTGGTTCATGATGACGACCTGACCACCTTCGGCATTCCACAGACGCTCGCCATGCTCGACCTTCCACGGCCAGAGGGGCTTGCTCAAGGCACCGCACACGACGATGGCAGCACCAAGCAACGCGCGAGCGCCAATCGGGAAGTCCCTGACCCCATGCTCAAGGTACTCTTCGGACTCATGCCGCTCGAAGGGACTCATGCGCTCCTGGGTCTCTCCCTCTTTTTTCTCCTCTTTCTCGGTGGAAGCGGTCTTTTTCCTACCAAAGAAGAACCTCCTCTTTGGCTTGTCGCTCTCCTGTGCAACAGGCTCGTCCTCCTTGGAGGGAGTGTCCGCAGGCTCGGTGCCGGCGGATTCTTCGACACCGCCAGCCTCAACTGCGACCTTCGCGCGCGCCTGTTCCATGAGATCTTGGATGACCTGTACCTCTTCCTCTACCGTCATGGACGAGGAGTCCATGCGGTAGGCATCCTCGGCAGCCACGAGCGGTGCGGTCTCTCGCGAGGAGTCGAGCTCGTCACGCCGCAAGAGGTCTTTCAGTATCTCTTGCTCCGCGTCGGCATCGGCCACGTCACGCTGCAGGGCACGCCTGTGGGCACGCGCCTCGGGATCTGCGGTCAAGAACACCTTGACCTCCGCGTCGGGAAACACCACCGTTCCGATGTCACGACCTTCGGCGACCACGTCCCCCTCGGCACCGAGCCTTCGCTGCTCGGCAACCATCGCCTCGCGCACGGCGGGAACCGCCGAGACACGCGAGACGTCCGCGTCCACCTCGGGCGTACGAATCTCGACTGAGACGTCACGCCCGTCAAGCAGCACCCGCTGCGAGCCGTCTTCGGCGTTCTCGAACTCGATGCGCACCTCGCGTGCGACCTGGGCGATGGCCTCGTCATCCGCGAGGTCAACCCCGCGTTCCTGACATGCCAGTGTCACCGAACGATACATTGCCCCGGTGTCGAGCAGCGTGAGGCCAAGCCTCTCCGCAAGCGCGTGTGCGACCGTAGATTTGCCCGAGCCGGCCGGCCCGTCGATTGCAACCTTCATTGGGTTCTCCTTTGCTTCACGGTCAGCCGTTGAAGGCTGGCCACCTCATCCTCATCGAGCATCCTCCAAGAACCGAGCTCGCATCCTCGCAGCGTGAGCGGCCCGAATGCATCGCGATGCAACAGCAGCACCTTGTGCCCCACCGTCGCCATCATGCGCTTCACCTGATGCTTGCGCCCCTCGTGCAGCGTGATGCCCACCACGCTCGTGTCACCGCGCGCGCCTTCGGGTGCCACCGTGCGAAAGAGCGCATCGTCAGGACCGATTACCTCCGCGTGCGCCGGGGCGGCCGGCCCGTCGTCGAGCATGATGCCCTCCCCGAGTCGCGCGAGGTCCGCCTCGTCGGGCGTACCCTGCACGAGCGCCACGTAGTGCTTGTCCACATGCTTCGAGGGATGCAGCAGTGCCTGCGCGACGTCACCGTCAGTGGTGAAGAGCAGGATGCCCGTCGTGTCACCGTCGAGCCTTCCCACGGGAAAGAGCCCCGGATACCGACTTGTCGGCACGAGACTCGCGACGCAGGGACGGCCATAGGGATCGCTCATCGTGGTGAGGTATCCCGCGGGCTTGTTGAGCACCAGAAAACAAGGTCCCTGCGCGAGGCGCACCACCGCACCATCCACTTCCACGACGTCGGTCGCGGGGTCGACCTTACTGCCCATCTCACGCACGACCTGCCCGTTGACGCGCACGCGCCCTGCCGACATGAGCGTCTCCGAGCCCCGACGGCTCGCGACGCCCGCGCGGGCGAGGAAGCGCTGCAAGCGCATGGGCACGATGCGCTCCTCGCTAGGCGCCATCCGCCTCGCCTCCCCCATCGGAGGGCGACCCCACGGGCACGCCCCTCTTCTCGATGTCCTCTGCGAGCGCGCTATCAAGCAGCTCGCGCTCCTCTTCCAGGTCCTCGGCGACTTCCTCCAGCTCCATGGAGCTCGCACCGCCCGAGAGCCGCTCGCGGATGAACGCACGCGACTCTTCGTCAGGCGCGAAGTCCTCGAGCGGAGGCAGGTCCTTCAGGTCACGCAAACCGAAGGTCTCGAGGAAGCGCGTCGTCGTACCAAAGAGCGCCGCCTGCCGCGCATCCTTACCCGCCTCGCGGACGAGCCCCTTCTCCTTGAGTGACGCGATCACGCCATCCGAGCTCACGCCACGCACCGCACGAACGCCTTCGCGCGTGACGGGTTGATGGTAGGCGATGACCGCGAGCGTCTCCAAGGCTGCCTGCGAGAGCTTGCGCCTGTCCCACGAGAGCACGTATGCCTCCACCACGTCGTGATATGCGGGATGCGTGAAGAGACGCCATCCTCCGGCGACCTCCCGCAGCTGAATGCCCCTGTTTGCGTCCACGTACGACGCGGCAAGCTTCTTGAGCGCGGCCTCCGCCTGCTCCGTGGTCACGCCGGCTGCCTGCGCCAAGGTGCCCGCGCCAACCGCATCGGTCGACACCAGCAACAGCGACTCGAGCACGCCCATGAGTGACCCCTCGTCCAGATGCTGCACTTCTCGCACTAGAACTCCTCCTCACCCACACTCGTGAGGGGGTCTTCGTCCAGCTCGAACGCCGGCGCCCCCTCCACGCGCACGATGTCTATCTCTCCGAAGGTCTCAGCCTGACGCACGATGATCGAGCCGCGCTTGAAGAGCTCGAGCACGGCCAAGAACGTCACGACCACCATCTGCGGCGTACGGTCCCCGGCAAGCAGCTCAGTGAAGCTCACGGCCCCACGCGAGCGAGTGATGCGGTCCACGGCCGCCACGGTGAGTGCAATCGGTGCTCGCTTGGGGGCCACGTGCTCCGCATCAAGCAGGAACTTCTCGCGACGAGCCGTTATGTCCGCGCAGATCACCGCAAGGCTGCGCAGCGACACTCCCTCCAGGAAGTTCGGCATGAGGCCCAGAAACTCGGGGTCGGGTCCTGCCGTGCGCGGAAGCATATGGGACTCCGCCTCCATACGACTCGCAAGCGCCGCACCGGCGTTCCTGAACTGCTTGTAGGCCACGAGCCGTTCGACCAGCGCCTCGCGCGCCTCGTCAGGCGTGAGGTTGGCAAGCTCGTCTTCCTCATCGTCCACCACGCGCGGCGCCGGCTCCGTGGGCACGAGCGACGCGGCCTTGATGTCGAGCAGCGTGGAGGCCACCAGCACGAAGTCGCTGGCTACGTCGAGGTCCATCTCGCCCATGCGCCGGACCTCTTCGAGATATTGGTCGGCGACCTCGGCGATCGATATGGACCCGATTGCCACCCGCTGTCGGCTCACGAGCGAGAGCAGGAGGTCAAAGGGACCCGTGAATGCCTGTGTGCGGACGCGATACGACACTAGAACCCCAGAAGTAAAACGGCAAGCGGCTCAGCCGTCGCGTTGAGATAGGTACTCACGGGATTGATGTGGAGCACCATGGGCAGCAGGTAGAGCAGCGCGAGCAGCACTGGCATGGAGTTGCGCTGGACAGTGTAGTAGACATCTCGCGCACGGCCACGCAGCAGCGGGCTGATGATGGCGGACCCGTCAAGGGGCGGCAACGGAATGAGATTGAAGAACATGAGCATGAGATTGAGGTACACGAAGGTAGCGATTATGTCGAGAGCCACTTCCCACTGAGTCGGAATCGGGTAGGCAATCCCCGCATGGGTCAAGTACGCGATGACGCCCCTGAACACGCCAGCACCGATGCACGCCTGCAACAGGTTACAGGCAGGCCCAGCCAAGGCCACCAACACCTCGTCGCGCACGGGATGCCTCAGCTTACGAGGGTCATACGGAACCGGCTTCGCGAAAGCAAATATAGGGCCACCAACCAATGCCATGAGCAGGGGCAGCACGACCGACCCCACGAGGTCAAGGTGCTTGAAGGGATTGAGCGTGATGCGGCCCATCCGCTTTGCGGTGTCATCACCCAGCGCGTTTGCGGTGGCCCCGTGTGCCACCTCGTGCAGGACCGTAGCGACCAGCACCAACAAGACAGATCCAACGAGACTGAGTATGTGATTGATGTCAAACAAGAGAACAACCCCCTACGCAAGCGCGGCACGAATGCGACACAGGACCCAGTCGAGCACGAAGAGCGCTATTGACAGCAGGCACAGATCGCAACGGAACGTCCCCCCAAAGGGCGTGTCGACGGACAAGGTGCCGAGGGCATACCATGGCAGATACGAGGTGACGGAATCTGTAAAGAATGCGACATGATACTTGATGGAAGGCACCGGTATGGCATTGAGCATCACGACCACAAAGAGCACGAAGGCGCACAGACGCACCGCCCACGCAAGCAGCAGGAACAATCCCCTTCCCACCGCGCGGATACCGCCGACAGCGGAGGGCTCGTCATCGAAGTAGTAGTCATCGCGACGCACTGGCTCTGCATATGCGGAGTGATGCGAGACCGCCTGAGGGCGACGTGGCGCAGTCTTGGTCGTCGCATTGTCCTCCCGGAAGTGCTTAGCCATCAGACGCCCTCCTCTAGCTTCTCCGTAAGCTCGATCCACTCCTCTTCTAGGAGCTCAATCTTCTTTGAGAGCGACGCGTACTCGCGCATCGCCTGGTCGAACGCCTTGCTGTCGTTATAAAGCTCCTCTGTCGCCATGAGGTCCATGAGCTCCTGATAGCGCTTTTGAGCCGGCCCGAGCGCCGCCTCGACCTCTTGCAGTCGACGTTTGGTCGAACGAAGTGCCTTGTTCTGCGCATTGCGTGCCTCGGCTTCGGCACGGCGCTGCTCGCGCGTCTTTACGTTGCGTCCCTGCGAGCGCTGAGGCGCAGACGGTACTCCGACATCTGTTCGCGGAGCCCTGCCCGAGTTGGCAGCTTGCTCGGATGCGCGCGCGGCGAGGTCGACGCGCTTAAAGAGATAATAGTCGTAGTCGCCCACATAGACCGTCGCCTTGTGGTCACGCACGTCTACGACCTTGTTCGATATCGCGCGCACGAGGTGCTCGTCGTGGCTGATCAGCACGATGGTGCCCGCGAAGTCCTTGAGCGCGCGTTCGAGCACGTCGACGGAATCGATGTCCAGGTGGTTCGTAGGCTCGTCGAGCAGAAGGAGCGGGTCAGGAGCGACGAGCATCTTTGCGAGGGCGAGACGCGCACGCTCCCCTCCCGAGAGGACGGAGACGCGCTTGAGAACGTCGTCCCCATGAAAGAGGAACGCACCGAGCAGGCGGCGCTCCTCCGAGCTGGTCCAGCCAGCAGCCACCGAATCCATCTCGCCCATGACGGTGTTTGCGGGATTGAGCGCCTCGAGCTGATGCTGCGCGTAGTAGGCGCTGCTCACGTCCTTGCCCAGCTCCACTCGTCCGCGATCAGGTGCGAGCACCTGCGCGATGAGCTTGAGCAGGGTCGACTTGCCGGCTCCGTTTGGTCCGACGAGCGCCACGTGGTCGCCCCGATAGAACGTAAGGTCAAGATTTCGGTACACGTGATTGGAACCGAAGCTCTTTGACACGCCGGAGAGTTCCACGACCTTGTCACCCGTGCGCGGAGGCTTGGGGAAGGAGAAGTTCATGGTCTGGTGCGACTGAGGTAGCACCACGAGTTCTGAGCGAATCTTCTCGACCCTGCGTACGCGCTCCTGCACCTGCTTCGCCTTGGTCGGCTTGTAGCGAAAACGCTCGATGAACGTCTCCATGTGCGCTATGTCGCGCTCTTGGGCCGCGCGTTTTGCGCGAAGCTGCTCGAGGTTGTCCTCGCGCTGCTTGAGGTAGCTGGAATAGGTGCCTGCGTACGTGTAGAGGCGCTTGTTTTCCAGCGAGGCCACATGGCTCACGCAGGCGTCCATGAAGGATCGGTCGTGGCTTACAAGCAACACCGCACCGTCGTAGGACGAGAGGAATGACTCCAGCCATTGCACGCTCTCGAGGTCCAAGTGGTTGGTGGGCTCGTCGAGCAGCAGCAGATCAGGATGGCGGAGCAGCAGCTTCGAGAGCGCGATGCGCATCTGCCATCCACCTGAGAAGTCCGCGGCTGGCTTGTCGAAGTCCTTCTGGGGAAATCCGAGGCCAGCAAGTATGGCCTTGGCACGCGAGTCAAGCTCGTAGCCACCCAGGCGCTCGAAGCGATCCTGAGCGTGCCCATAGCGCTCGAGAAGGCGGTTCA
>ONMP01000117.1:0-8848 GCA_900318935.1 uncultured Actinomycetes bacterium | reverse complement strand
GCTCGCGTATCTCGGTGGCGGAGTCCACCACCTCCTGGAGGGCCGTCTTTCCACCTGTGAGCACCGCCTCCTGCTCAAGGTAGCCGAGCGTGGCGTCCTTGGCGAAGGAGACGCTACCCTCGTCGGCTGACTCCTCGCCCATGATAATCTTGAGCAGGGTCGTCTTGCCGGCCCCGTTGGGACCGACAAGCGCCCAGCGTTCGCCAGCGTTGAGCTGAAGAGTGGCGTCCGCATAGAGGAGGTTGCCGCCGAACGACTTTGAAATCTTGTCTGCGAGTGCAATCAAAGGCTGTCTCCGCTGTCTCGATGATTTGACCTGCCATTATAGCGTAGGCTCTAGTTCCGTGAGCGGGCAGGGCAAAAACGCTTCCTTAGTCCGGGAGAGATTCCTTGAGCAAGACGATGCGCATCACCGACTCGTCTATGCGGCTCTCAGTGATATCGCCCTTCTCAACGGCCTTGAGCAGACCCCTGTAGGCACGTTCGAAGTCTTGCGGGCACACCACGACATCGATGCCAGCCTGAACGGCCCGCACGGCCTGTTCGGAGGGCTCACAAACCTCAGCCATCGACTCATCATCGAGCTGATCGGTCATTGCGACCCCATCGAAGCCGAGGTCCTCGCGAAGAATGTCGCCCACGATTGTCTTGCTCATCCATGACGGAACGTCACCCTCACCATTTCCGACCTGCAGGCACGACATGTTGCTCACCACGACGATTGGCGCATCTGCCTCTATCGCCTCGGCGAAGGGAACTAGTTCGTACCTCATCAGTTCCTCTTTGGTGCGATGAGAATACAGACGGTCGTTGTGCAGGTCCTTCTCGGCCTCTCCTATGCCGGGAAAGTGCTTGACCGCGCATAGTACGCCAGCGCGCTGATATCCGTCAACCTGCGCCGAAACGAGCGCGGCGACTTTGGACGGCTCGCTTCCAAAAGACCGATCCGATATGTCAGAGCCCGCCGAGTCTGCAGCGTCGGCCACAGGCGCGAGGTTCGTGTTGAAGCCGAGATCCCGCAGGTATTCGCCTATCTGTCTGGCTGCGTCACGGGCGTGCTCGACCTCGTTGTCCGTTCCAAGTTTCGCGGCACCGTCCACCTCCGTAGAGACGATCAGCGAGGCAGCCACCGGCCCGTAAGCGCCGCCCTCCTCCTCGACGCACATGAGCGCCGGGACACCACTGGCGTCTTTCACGTAGTTCTGCGTGTTCTTGAGCAGCGTCACCAGCTGCTTCTCGTCAATGAAGTTCTGGTCTGAGTACAAAAGGCCACAAACGGGATAATCCGCTATGGCAGCACGCGTAGCCTGGCCCGCCTCAGTGGCCGCCTCCACGCCAGTGATGGCCTCCGGTCGCACCACAAAGAGTTGCGCTACCTTTTGCTCGAGCGTCATCTCATTGACGATCTGCTTCGCCTGCTTGATGCTCGCCTCCCTCGCGAGCTCCTCCTCGCTTTTCTGCGGTGCCTGCTCCTCCGGCTGTGCCTCATGGCCTCTGGTTAGCTGAAAGACCGAGAAGCCTGCACCGACCAGGCACAAAACGACCAGAAGCGCGATGCCGATGACACGCGGAGATGGCATGTTCCGAACATGATGCACGCCCCCTCGCGGTGTCGCGACACGCGGATGCCGCGCGGTACCCTCATACCCGCGTGAAGTGTCGCGACGGGCGTTCGCCCTCCCGCGTGACCGCGTGCCTTGTTGAGGAACTCGTGAGCCGCTCGTACGTCTACGGGCTTGAGGACGGCCACTTTGAGCACTCCTCATGCCCCTGTCCTGGTCAGCGCCGGAGCGACGGTAGCCCGAGTCCTGTCTGCGCATGTCCTGGTCAGCGCCGGAGCGACGGTAGCCCGAGTCCTGCCTGCGCGTCGAACTCGGCCTAGCCGAAGACTTAGCCGAAGCAAGGGCTACGCGCCGAGGAGCTTGCCGCCCACCGCCGCGTGCCTCCGTCCCCCCACGACTCCGCACGCCTTCCGTGCGATCGTTTGCGTCTCTTCTTGCCACGAGATCAGCTCCCGTCGTGCGTTCGCGTCGTCTGTAGGTTTTGCAAGAATGGCTGGAACTCCTCCGAGCAGTCGGAGTTACCGGTACGCCAATCGCTGTGTTCAATAATATCGCTCTGGAAGCCATAGTAGGCGTCAATGTAGGCGATGAGTCCATCGACGGCCTTCAGCTGCTCCTCGGGATAGCCCTCGTGGGTCTCACCCATGTGCACCATCTCGATACCCACCGAATACGAGTTCATCCCGTAGTCGGGAGCCCAGTCTCCTATGGGC
The DNA here is from genome assembly GCA_900318935.1 of uncultured Actinomycetes bacterium. Taxonomy (GTDB): domain Bacteria; phylum Actinomycetota; class Coriobacteriia; order Coriobacteriales; family Atopobiaceae; genus RUG440. The sequence continues at coordinate 6,573 of ONMP01000117.1, read as the reverse complement.
TTGGTGCCCTCCTTGTCATCACGCGACTCGTCCGTCACCCCATACGACTCGTTGTGCCCCGCATCGCCGAATCCCGCATGATGGGCAATCTTGTCCAGTGGCACGCACTGCACGATACTTCCATCCTTGTTGACGACAAAGTGCGAGGCAACGAGGTTGCCGTTGCTCGCCCACCAGTCGATGACGTTCGACGCCTCGCCCTCGCCCTCGGTGTCGTGCATCACGATGTACTTCTGGAATTCCGCAGGCTTCTCTCCGTGTATGAACTCCTCGCGAAAGTCCTCGGTGATGTTGAGCGTCGCGCGGATCTCGGCAGGAGTGCGGTTATCCTTCACGCTCGCGCTAGACGCTTCAGAAGAGCCCTGTGTCTCGTCGACTTCACCGTTGGGATCCTGCGACTCGGGCGCATCCTCCCCTTCTGTTGACGCGGCAGCATCATCCGCTTGCGTTTGCGTGGCCTCGCCCTGCGTTGTATCGGCTTGCACCTCCGCTCCAGCATCCACCGATCGCGTGGCATCCCCCGAAGAACCAGAATCGCAGCCCGCGAGCGACACGGCGAGCGTCAACGCACAGATTGCCGTCAGCGTCATGCACGCCACGACGCGCGGCATATTGTGTCGGACGAAAGTCATGATGTACCTCCGAGACTATTGCGCATACCAGACCAATACATGATACAATGCCACAAATGAGCGCGCGTGCAATGCGCGTCGTCCACGTACAAGGGAGAAACCCATGGAAATTACGACTACGCTAGACGGAACCAAGGCAACCATCGCCCTCGACGGCAAGCTTTCAGTCGCCACCAGCCCGGATCTGGATGAGGCGATCAGCGCCCTTCCCGAGTCGGTCACTGATTTCGTTATCGATCTCGCCAAGCTCGACTACATCTCCTCAGCCGGCCTCCGCGTGCTCGTGAGCACCGAGAAACTGGCATCGCGTCGTGGTGGCTCCCTCCTTCTGCTCCACCCCAACGACGAGGTCAACGAGGTCTTCGAGATGACGGGGCTTTCCGAAGTCTTCACCATCGAGGCGTAGACTCGCGTTTTTCAAAAAAGAGCTTGCGCGAGCAACCTTGGTGTGGTAGAGTAGCTTTTCGTCAGGGCGATTGGCTCAGGGGTAGAGCACATCCTTCACACGGATGGGGTCGCTGGTTCGAATCCAGCATCGCCCACCATTTAAGAAATAGCAGGTAGACGCTAAAGTCTACCTGTTTTTTGGTGACAAGGGGGACAGTCCCCTGGGTACCCAGGGGACTGTCCCCCTTGTCACCTTGTCACCGGCGACGTCTTTTGGGCTCGGGAAGCTCTTTCAGCATCTCCTCGACCATGGCTGCAACCGTCTCGCGATCCTCCACGTCTACCACGAGCATGGGCTGAGCCCCCTCATAGGGCAGCTCGCGAACTGACAGCACGGCACGCGACGCCTCCGTATCCTTCACGAGGAAGCGATCGTCATACACCCCGCCAAAAAGCTTGCCGGACGCATAGAGCAGGTACTCCCCCATCATCTTGCGTGTGGTGACGTCAGGCACATCTCCCAGCAAATCCAGCACATATTCCAAGTATTCAGCACTCGAAGCCATCGTCAATCCATTCTATGAAGAAGGGAGGCAAAGGGCCAAAACCCATTGCCTCCCTTCATTCCATTGCATTGCTTGCCGGTTGCTAGGCAGCCTCGGCGAGGTCGGCGTCCTTGGCGCCGGTGTAGGTGACAGCGTCGCCGTAGATGGTGGTCCAGTCGTTCTTCATGGAGACGGGCACGTAACCGAACTCCTTGCAGTTCTCGGCCATCTCATCAGCCTTGTCCAATTTGCCGTTCTCGCGCTCGAGGTCATCGCAGCACAGCTGGAACGCGGCGTTCTTGTAGGTGGGGTTGCTCATCGCGTAGTTGTCCATCGCGAAGTCGCCCGAAGAATTGCCGAACGAGAGCACCGGCTGCTTGGCGATCTCACGCTGGATGATGTAGCACTTGTTCTCCTTGAGGGTCTTCATGTAGAACTCACCACCGGTCACGAGCTTCTCGTCCTGGCCGAAGGTGTAATCCAGACCGTCCTCGTCTCCCTGCTTGTCGCCCACGAGAGACTCGTCGGAACCGAGGATGTGGTCAAGCGGCATGCTGATGGGACAGGAAGGATCGCTGAAGATGCCGCGGGTGATGAGTCGGTCGGTGCCGGACATGACGTAGACGTCGAAGTCGTTGGCCTGCAGGTACTTGACCACCTGCACCATGGGCAGGTAGAACCCGCCGCCACGCGTCATGCCCTCGTAGCTGGGCATCGGCTGCTTCATGAACTCGTGCACGTAGTCGTAGAACTCATCGATCGTCATGCCCTTGAATGCGGAGGCCACGGCCTTACCGTGCTCCATGGGCAGCTCGTCGTACTTGGTACCGTTCTCGTTCTGGTCCTGGATCTTCTTTGCGACGGACTTCTCGAACTTGGACGCCTTGTCCTTGTAGCTCGGATCCTCCGTCACGCGATACAGAAGCATCGTGTAGTCGAAGTAGTTGGGGTCGGTCTCGCAGAACAGCGTACCGTCGAAGTCGAAGGTGGCGATGCGATCCTCTACGGGGATGAAATCGGATGATGACTCGTCGGTCGTAGCCTCGACGTAGGCAACGAGCTCCTTCTTGAGCGGGGCATCGTCGGTCCAAAGGCTCAGGGGGTCGTCCTCGTCCTCCACAAGCGAGAGGTTGGCGTTCGCACTCGCCTCGCCGGTGGTCGTCTCATCGGTTGCTGCCTCTGCATTGTCCGCAGCGGCCTCCTTGGTCTCCTGCGTTCCGGTGCTGGGCTTAGTAGCGTACAGCACGCCAAAAACCACGCAGGCGCAAAGCGCACACAGCGCCACGATGCGCCACCAGCTAGGTACGGTCTTTTCGTTGTCTGCCATTTGGTTCCTTTCTCGTCGGAAGTAGTGCTTTTAGTTTTATACGCCTTAACGGTCCGCCCTATTCCCTCCTTACATATGATTCTCCATATCGGCAAAAAACCGACACGTCACAATAGAGTGTTTGGAAGGACGCACCTACCTGAAGCTCTTTGCCCAGCTCACGAGAGAGTCCTGCCAGATGTTGTTCGTCACATCACGGCGCATCTGGTCGGTGACGGGACCGTTCGCGGCCATCTTTGCGAGGATGACCGCCTGCAGCTCTTCTACGGTCATCTCCTCGTAGGGCACGTCGCGAATCTCCGTGGGCAGAACCACGGCTTCAGGCTTCTCTGGCTCGGGAACCTTGAAGGCCTCTGCCTTTGGTGCCTCCGTCGGCTTGACGTCATCGGAATCCGGCGCAAAGATGTCCCCTCCGCAGCCGGGCAGGGTGATCTCCATGCTGCCTCCACCAACGAGCTTCTCGCCACTCAGAAGGCCGACGTAGGACGCGGCGGGAGCGTCGACCGCAAAGCTCGCCTCGCGATCTGAGTTGTTCACGGCGACAATGAGGTTGCCACGCGCAAAGGCAAACTGCTCCGTGCGCAGGTAGAGCTCGCGGTAGTCACCCCATGCGAGTTCGTTCCTATAGTTCGCATGAATGCTCCCGAGCGCACCGATGAGCTTCGCATAGGGATTCTCGGGGTCCTGCCCAGCGAGGTCTATAGCAGGGCGCAGCGAGTCGTCAGAGAAACGCTCCTTTTTGCCCTCGATGCCGAACTCGCTGCCGTAGTAGACGCTGGGGACGCCGGGCAGGGTGTAGAGCAGTATGTGAACGGGCAGGTAGTGTGCCTTGTTCTGAAGTTTCGTGTAGATGCGCTCGACGTCATGGTTGTCGACGAAGTTGTAGAGCTTGACGGAGGGCGGGAGCATCCCGCTCGTGTACTTGACAGTGTGCGCTATCTCGAAGTAGTTGTGGTCGTTGTGTCCGCTGTAGAGGCCCTTGTGAAGGGTGTAGTTGGTCACGGAGTGCAGGGTCTGCGCGTTCGCCCAGCGCGAGTAGTCGCCATGGATGACCTCACCCATGAGCCAGAAGTCGGGCTTCACCTCGTCGGCGGTGCGACGGAGCGCCTTCATGAAGTCAAAGTCGAGCACGTCGGCCGCGTCGAGCCGCAGGCCATCCACGTCGAACTCGCTCACCCAGAAGCGGATGACGTCGCAGATGTAGTCGCGCACGGCAGGATTGCGCTGGTTGAGCTTGGCCATAAGGTTGTAGCCGCCCCAGTTATCGTAGGAGAAGCCGTCACCGTACTCGTTGTTGCCCCAGAAGTTCACGTTGCAGTACCAATCACGATACGGCGAAGACTCGCGGTTCCTCTGGATGTCCTTGAAGGCAAAGAAATCGCGCCCCGTGTGGTTGAACACTCCGTCAAAGACGACCCGAATACCGGCGTCGTGACACGCCGCCACGAAGTCCTTGAGGTCATCGTTGGTGCCAAGTCGCGAGTCCAGCGTCTTGTAATCCGTCGTCTCGTACCCATGGCCTACCGATTGAAAGAGCGGACCGATGTAGAGCGCGGTGAACCCAAGCTCTTGGATGTGCTCTATCCACGGGACAAGCGAGTTGAGCCTGTGTACCGGCTCCGAGTAGTCGTTGCTCTTGGGCGCCCCTGCAAGTCCGAGCGGGTAGATGTGGTAAAAGACAGCTTCGTCATACCATGCCATGAGTAGCACCTCCAAATGATGTCAGCAATATCCCACAACATACCTTTGATGTAGGGCCATGGCAAGCTAGTAGCGCCGAAGGAAGGCAACCGACGTGCTCTGCGGAGCTGTACCCCCTTTCGGGACAATCCGTATCTGGATGGCCTCGAGTCGGTACGAGAACCCCTGCGTCCCCGCACTCGCGCCATTCTTTGCCCAGCCCATCCAGCCGAACCTCTGCGCGTGCACGCGGTACCACACGTCGTAGTGCTTGGACAGCTCGCCCGTAAGCTCTATCCGTATGGCCTCCAGGCGCTTTGACTGACCTGAGGTGCCGCTCATCTGCCCGTTGGACCTCCACCCCTGCCAACCGTAGGTCTGCACATGGGTTTGATAGCGAATGCCACCTGTATAGAAGCTGTTGCCCACCTTGATGTTGATGGCCTCGAGACGCAGCGACTTGCCCGTAGTGCCCGAGGTCTCGCCGTTCTTCTTCCATGCCTGCCAGCCAACGCGCTGCACGTGAGTGCGATAGCTGAGGTTGGAACCCGTGGCGGCTTCGCGCTTCAGCTTGGCTATGCGCGTCTCAGCTGCTGTAAGCTTCGAGAGGTTCGTGACAAGCGAGCGTTGCTTTGACGTGAGCGCATTGTAAGACGTTCGAGCCGCCACAACTTCCGAGGCATGCGCAATCGTGAGGGCGTTCGTGGCAGGCAGAGCTGCAATCTGCGCCATGACTTCTGCGGCGGCACCCTGGTCCGAGAGATTCTTCACCTCGTTGGCCTTCGCCTTTTGGGCGCTCGTCATGCCATCGCGTGCTGCCTTTGCTGCTGCGGCAGCATTCACCTCTCCCCAGCCATAGCTTCGCGTCCAAGTCTTTCCTCCGAGATTGCTCGACGTCGCGTAGAGCAACGTGACAGCATCCGTGGCAGAAAGGCTCGGATTCGCCGCGAACTCAAGTGCGAGGACAGCTGAGACCACGGGCGCCGACATGGAGGTGCCGGTCATTGTGCAGTAATAATTGCCACCAGCCTGTGTCGAGAGTAGATCCGTTCCCGGAGCAGAGATGTCCTTGTTTGTCATTCCGACATCATTGTAGTTGGAGGTTTCCCAGCGTGCGACTCCCGTGCCAGACTGGCAGAGATTGATAACGGCCACGATCTTGTCGTAATCCGACGGATAGTTGGTGTAGGGCACCTTTCCCGTATTTGATGCACCGACGTTGCCTGCAGAGGCAACGGTCACGATTCCCTTTGCGTAAGCCTCGTCAACCTTTTTGAGCAGTGCGTCATCCGTCTTTATGGTGGCGCACATGCCCATGCTGAGGTTAATCACACGCAGGTTGCGCGAGGTTCGCTTTGAGATGCAAAAGTCGTAAGCCTTTATGAGCGAATCGGTCGTGGCCAGATTGCTGGCATTGACCACCTTGACGGGCATTATGTTTGCATTATAAGAGACGCCCGACACGCCGATGCCATTGTTTGTCGTTGCGGCGATGATACCCGCCACATGTGTGCCATGGTTGCGCGAAGTAAAGTCGCTGGAATACGACTTGACATCGGACACAGAACCGCCATATAGCGCATTGTACGAGTTGTACGGGTCTACTACGTTTGCCTTGAGGTCTGGATGCGTGACGTCGCAACCAAGGTCTAGCGACGCCACCGTCACTTTGTGGTCGGCTTTGACGTACGTCCAAGCATCGTAGGCCTTGACACTCGTGAGAGCCCATTGCTCGGTCGCCCTGTTGTCGTTGATCGAGACCGCCTGGGCGGACAGGGACACCCCGTCAGCGCTGGATTTGGTGCGAGACTCGTCCGCCTCGGAATCGGAGAGGGAGACGATAGCGTCGGCGGGCTCGTCCGCAGTCTCAATCGGCTTGTCGCTGGCCTCGCCCTCGGCTGTGACGTCTTCCTCGCGCACATCGTCGGAGACCTCGATCGCCTCATCGACGCTGATAGGCTCCACTGAGTCGCCACTCTCACCGGTCAGAGCATCCTCCGTG
>ONMP01000043.1 GCA_900318935.1 uncultured Actinomycetes bacterium | reverse complement strand
GGTATGGCACGCCATGTCGCCGAGCGAGCCGGAACCGAAGTCCCACCAGCCGCGCCACTGGAAGTCGTGATAGATGCCGGGCCAGAATTCGCGCTTGGGAGCGACGCCGAGCCAGCTGTCCCAATCGATCTTTTCCTTGGCCTTGGCGACTTGCTCTTTCATATCTTCGATGAGTTCTTCAGCGTCGTCCGGCTCTTCCTTCTTGACCTGTTCGGCATACTTGGCGAGCGTCTCCTTCCGTGGGTGGAGCGATATTCCAAGGTCATCATCGATAACGCACAGAGTTTCTTTGCTCGTCCCGTGTGCAGAAGAGGTGTGATTACGGTCAACTCCTGCCGCAAGTTCTTTGGCGTGAGCGACGGTGCCTACGCCATCTCTGCGGATTTGCTGAGTTCTCCGGATTGGGAGTTGGACGAGTCCGCCTCGCGTATCGACTTCCTCGCAGGTCAAGTCGAACGTGGCAGCAATGCCTACTACGAACCCATGCTGAAATCGAAGATTTCCCTGGCGAAGCCCATGCGCATGTCGGCGTTTACGCGTCGAGTGCTCGCATCCATTGACTATGAGTGGGTACGGGCGGTTCGCTTGCGCAACTATCAGACTTTGCATGAGGAACTGGGAGACATCCAAGAACTTGAGGTGCCCGACTCACCGATTTCCCCTTGGTGCTATCCGCTGCTGACCGATAGAATACTACGCAGGTCACTGGTAGCGCGACGGGTGTATGTGCCAAGGATTTGGGAGACGTGGGATGGCATGGATGCTGTGGAGACGCCCGAATGCGTGTATTCCAACTACCTGACGTGTCTGCCCATCGACCAGCGATATGACGTTGATGACATGCAGGCGCTTGCTGCCATCGTGCGGGAGGAGTGGGATTGCGCAGACGCGATGAGGTTGGCTTAGGATTCGTGACACTTGCCGAGAGGGGTGACGATTTGACTGTTGCAAGGGTGCTACGAAGCTCATCATGGCAGGGCGCCGTCTTGCGTTCGGCAATCGTCACCGTCCTCTTTGTCATCATCGCGAGTTGCCTCGTGTTTCCTCCGGCATTTGCGACCATGGACGACATTCGTTTGCTCTATGTCTACGCCGGGTATGCGAACGGGGCTCCTACGGGTACCTATGTGTTTAACAATGCCATCTTGGGCAATGTCATTGCGACGCTCTATCGGCTTGTTCCAGGTTTCTCGTGGTACTATGCCTTGCATCTGATATGCATCGCGGTCGTTGACCTCATCTTGGGGATTGCAATTCACGTGAGCCTCAAAAACTCGAGACGTTCGATGCTGCTAGCCGTGCTCATCCACGTGATAGCTATGATATGCGTCTCGCTCGATGCCCTGTCCCTCATTCATTTTGAGGTGACCGCCTCGATTGCCGCCTCCGGTGCGATTCTGACGCTCCTCATGTGCAACGATGAGTCGGACGGCTCATGGCTGTCGTATGTCGTCTCGTTGTTCCTCATGATGGTGGCATACATGACGAACAAGAACGCTTCCTATCCCGCCTTGGCGCTTATCGTCATCCTTGTAGGCCTCGATTTCGTCATGCGCCTGAAGGGTGGAGGTGGTGTCAGAATTAGGTCCCTCGTCTTTGTGGCCGTTCTGGTATGCATGCTGCTCGGGCTAAAGACGGCCGACAAGCTGCTGCACGACGATGCGTGGGCCAACTACAACGCCATGAACTCGTATCGGGTGGTCTACTCTGACTACCCTCATACCACCTACGACGAGAACCCCGAGCTTTTTGCTTCGATGGGTTGGAGCAAAGAGTTCTTTGAGCTTGTGGATAAGCGTTACTACATAGATTCCAGGTACTCTCTCGAGAGCCTCAAGCAGCTCGTTCACCCTTTCAGTAGGATGGAGTCGCCTACGGGACCATTTGACGCGGTGCGTGCATTCGGTGTCTTTGCGTCACTGTGTGAGACAAACGCCGCAGCGCGGGTTCAGCTGAGCTTTGGCTTGCTACTCTGCCTGCTTTGCCTCTACGTGTTTGCCCAGAGACATGACGACGCATACGTGAGGCGCATCTTTGTCATGGTGGTTTTGAGCGTTATCGTCGGTGCCGTGCTCGTCGTGTACCTGTCGTGGAGGGGAAGGCTGCCGCTGCGTGCGTGGGAGGCAGTATCGATACCTGTGCTAAGCGTTATCCTCTGGGGGAGCTGTGGCTTGTTTGGCCATGCGTGTAGCTTGCATGATCCCAAGCAACTCGTGGTGGAAGGTAGCAATGCGCGGATTGGGACGTTCTATCTGGCTGCCATCTTCGTGCTTCTTGTTCTCATGCAGGAGTTCGGGTGCTACACCGTCGATGCGCATGAACTGCTCGACAAACGCCGGACTCTGAGCGAGGAGATGCATCGGGTGGAGGCGTTTGCCTTGACTCGTCCGGAGGACTTCTTTGTGCACGGCACGGTCATTCAGAACTATGACCCACTGAGTAGCTTCGCCCCTGATCGGAAGCCGACCAATCTGATGTTGTGGGGAACGAGCTATACGCTTACGCCCGTCGGCGAGGAACAATTCAGGGCCAACGGCCACGAGCGCATCACATCGGAAACATTTGCCCAAGAACATGTATACTATCTGCATTACGGAGATGCCAATACCTTGGAGGAAGACATATTTGTCGCAATGCTTCGGAATGATTACGGCTACGACATAGCGAGCGCTGAGTACGTTGACGATTGCCATGTGACGGTCGTCAAGTTTGCTGCAAGCGTGCAATAACGGTGGTTCAAGCATGAAGAAGATCAGTATCACCATACCTTGTTACAGAAGCGAAAAGACGATCGAGAAGGTCGTGGAGGAGATTAGGCAGGTCCTTCAGCAGAAGTCCGACGAATACACGTACGAGATCATATGCGTGAATGACTGCTCGCCAGACAACGTGTGGGAGGTAATCCGAGGGCTTGCGGCGAGCGACGCGCATGTCAAGGCGGTCAACCTGGGAATCAATCGTGGCAAGCACGCTGCGCTCATGGCGGCTTTTTCGCACGTGACCGGCGATTTGGTGGTTGGGGTTGACGATGACGGTGAGTCCCCCGTCACCGAGATTTGGAATCTCATCGCCCCACTGGAGTCGGGGGAGTACGACGTTGCCATTGCAAAGTATCCCAGCAGGCCCGTCTCGAAGTTGAAGGAATTCGAGAGCAACGTGAACGACTACATCACGTCGATTCTCTACAACAAGCCTCGTGGCCTCAAGTTCTCGAATTTCATAGCGCGTAAGCGGTTCGTCTGTGACTATGTACTCAAGTATGGGGGACCATATCCTTCCCTTGAGGGTGCCACGTTGGTGATTACGCGCAAGATTGCGCAGGTGGAGATGGATGCCCGTTCAAGGCTGGCTGGTGTCTCTGGCTTCACGTTCAGCAAGGGACTGGCCCTCATGCTCAATGGTTGCACCACGTATTCTATGGCGTTGATGCGCATTGGTTGGTTCCTCTCGGGACTGCTCTTCGTTCTGAGCGTAGTCACGTTCGTTTGTGGCATCATATGGGGTTGTGATTTTATGTATGCCCTCATACTCTTCCTGTTTGCTGTGAGCCTCGCGTATACTTCTCTCTTAGGCGATTTTTTGGGAAGGATGCATCTGACCAACAACGGGGTCCCTCAGTTCGTCGAGGTCGAAACCGTCAACTGTGATGAGGACGCATCGGAGGCTATTGATTAAAGGTGATGGCATTGAACAGGTACGAAGGGAAGACGCTCCTCATTCTTGGCGGACTTGCCGGTATGGCTGAGCTTACACGTAAGGCTCAGGCGCGGGGTGCCAAGGTTGTGGTGACTGACAACGTACCAACCTCGCCGGCAAAGCGCGTCGCTGACGAGTCATATTCCATTAGCATCACTGACGTCGATGACATAGTTGAATTGGCCCAAAGGATTGGTGTCGATGGCGTCATGGTAGGTCATAGCGAGTTCGTCCTCCCATACTACGTGGAAGTCTGTGAGAAACTTGGGCTACCTTGCTATGGGACAATGCGATCGTTTGACCTGATGTCAAACAAGGCACATTTCAAAGAGGCGTGTATCAAGAATTCCGTTCCAACTATTCAGGAGTACACCTACGACGAGGCAAAGGCTGCGGACGAAAGCATCTATCCACTAATCGTAAAGCCCGTGGACTCTGCGGGCTCTAGGGGAATCACGTTCTGCCATGGGGTGGACGAGATAGACGCTGCCGTAGAGAAAGCCTTGTCATTCTCTCCGAGCAAAAAGTACATCATCGAGAAGTTCATGACAGCTCCCGAGGTTGTCATCTACTACTATTTCCAAGATGGGGTTCCAATTTTTGCCGGCATGTGTGACCGTTACACAAACAACGAGCAGGACGGTGTGGCGCAATTGCCCACTTCCTACGTCTTTCCCTCCCTTCACACTGCTGACTTCGTGCAAAGTGATCGGTCGAACTACCGTCGGTTCTTTGAAGACGTCGGTATCGTCAACGGCCCGCTCTTTCTTCAGGCGTTCATCGGTGATGACGGGCTTCCACGCGTCTATGAGGCGGGGTTCCGTTTGAATGGTGCGCGTGAGCACTACATCTTTACTGGTATTGGTGAGCCAAGCGTTCATGACATGCTGATTAACTTTGCCTTCACGGGCAAGATGTGGGAGGGTGATTTGTCGCAGGACTTTGATCCGTTCCTCGATGGTAAGTTTGGCTGCAAGCTATCACCGCTCATTCGTCCCGGGGTCATTTCGAAGATTACGGGTCTCGATGAGGCCATGGAGTTGCCCTCCGTGAAGCAGATCATACTGAACAACGACATCGGTGATGTGGTCGCAGATAACAACGTTGGTCAGCTCAAGCAGATCGCCTATCGGGCGTTCATTGTCGACGACAGCGTGGCTGAGCTTAAGGCGAGCATCGATCGCGTCGCGGATCTGATTGACTATCAGGACGGCGCGGGGGAGTCCATGATGCTCACGCCCTTTGACACCAACCTGTTGTGGGCATATGAGCGATAGCAGGGAGAAGACCGACCAGCACATCAGGTCAGCTTACATATGGAATACGACGGGCTCCATGCTCAACGCGTTCCAGAGCGTGATAATCCTCATGGTGCTCACGCGGGTGTGCGACATCGTGACGGCGGGTGTCTTTACCCTCGCCTATGCAAACGCCAATCTCTTCATACATATGGGCAGCTTCGGTATGAGGCCTTTCCAAGCATCTGACGTCGAGCCGAAATACGGCTTTCGAGCGTATGGGCGTGCGCGCATCATCACGTGTACCGCTATGGTGTTGTGCTCGTGGGCTTGGCTTGCGTTCTCGGCGGTGGCTAATGCCTATCCGTGGGACAAGACAATGGCGGTTGCACTCATGACTCTCATGAAGGGTGTCGATTCGGTAGAGGACGTCTTTGACGGGAGTTTTCAGCAATCAGGTAGGCTCGACATCTCAGGCAAGCAGATGACCTTTCGCGTGGCGACCACGATAGTAGTCTTCTGTGGCACCATCATCCTGAGCAGAAGTCTCATTGTAGCCACGATATGCGGCTTTGTGTGGACGGTTTCGTTCCTAGTGGGGAACCTGCTGCTGGTTCGCAAGAAATATGACCTTCCAGAGATTCATCCGACCGCACGCTCTCAGTCGCCCATCCAACTCCTGCGTGAGTGTCTGCCGCTCTTTCTCGCGTCCTTCCTGCTGTACTACGTGGGCAATGCGCCAAAATACGCCATCGATAGCGTGATGGACGATACGATGCAAGCGATATATGGCTTCATTGCCATGCCAGTCTTCATCGTTGGCTTGCTTGCCCAGTTCGTTTATATGCCGATGGTGCAACCCGTATCTGCGATGTTGAAGGAACGCGACTTCAAGGGTTTCACACATGCGTTCGTACGCCAGGTGGGAGTAATAGTTGGGATTACGCTCGTCTGCATCACGGGTGCGGCGCTAGTCGGCCCCCCTGTCTTGGGGTGGCTTTACCATACGGATCTGTCGCCTTGGCGTCTGGAGTTGTGCTTGCTTGTACTTGGTGGAGGCTTTCTAGCGATGGCACAGCTCTTTACCATGGGAATCACAATCATGCGTCGCCAACGCCTGCTGACGCCGGTGTATTTCGTCATCGCGCTTGTCGCGCTGTTCGTCTCGGGTCCTCTCGTGCAGTCCATGGGCATTCGAGGCGCGTCGTTTTGCTACATTGCTTGCATGGCATTCTTGGCTGTTTGGTTCTGCCTCTTGTTTTCCTGGTGCCTGAGACGCGTGCGATCTAGTTGATTCGCCCGTTGAGGTAAAGCTCTTCCTTGATTTGCATCAAGCCATAGAGGGTACGCGTGATGGGAACGCTAATGCCATGCCGCTCTGCTCGGCGCACTAGCTCTCCCGCCAAGAATTCGTTCTCCGTCCTTCGTTGAGCGATGACGTCCTCCACCATGGAGGTTCGCTTGCTCCCCTCGTAGGTCATGAAGTAGTTGATGACCTCGTCGATGTCGTCTTGAACGATTCCCACGCCTTCCGCATTTGCAACGGCCGCAAACTCGTTCATGCTTTGCGTGCAGAGCCTCGGGAGTTCGGAGTTGCTTCTGAAGTCGGAATAGTCGGCCATGGTGAGTGCCGTGACGGTGTTTCCCGCAACGTTGAGCATCCACTTGCGCCATACGGCACGCGCGATGTCGTTGTCCATCACGATACGGAGGTTAGCGGCGGTAAAAAGAACGTTGACGGCCGCCGCTGCCTCCCTAAGCTCAGGCGTGTCGACTCCCATGTGGATTACCCCAGGGTTGGTATAGCGAATGGCGTTGCCACGTCGCCTCGTGTTTGGTCCCTGAATGAACCCTCTGAGGACGGCATTCTTTGGAAACTGTCGCCTATAGAAGTCGTATGCGTAAATGCCATTCTGGAGGGGGAGGATGATTGTGTGATCTCCTACCACGCTGCGAATGTCGGGAAGCGATGACTCGAGGTCGTAGTTCTTGACGCAACTCACGAGCAGGTCGGGGAATAGTGGGTGGTAGGTATCGGGCAAGATGTGGGTCCGGAAGGTCTCGCCGTTTATCGTCACGTTGCGAGACTCGAGCATCCAACGGCGCATACCCGTAGCGACGAGGCTGAACCCATCGTTGAGGTGAAGCTGTAGATGGTGGGCTATGGGCGAGCCGATTGCGCCGAAGCCAATAACGGCGGCAGTCTCTATGCGGGCCATGACGTCTCCCTCTCTGTGCGAGCAGACCAATCGTTGAGTTTCTAAATTGTAACCGTATTGGCGGTCGTAATGCTCGCCAGCGTCACTCTGTGAGTTTTTTCACGTCACACTGGCCCTTGTTGTCCGTTGCGTCGAGCTTGGTGCCGACAAATGACCCATCCTTGCGAATGCCTATCGTGTAGTTACTGCCCGCCTCGATGGCGACGATGTCGGTCCATTTGTCGACCTTGCATTGACCGTCCTCCGTCTGTCCGCATGCGACGACAGTACCGTCCTTGCGCAGACCGACGGTATGGTTGTCACCTGCGGAGATGGCAACGATGTCCTTCCATTTGGAGACGTCACACTGTCCGTCAGCTTTCTTGCCGACTGCGACGACCGTGCCATCGTTGCGAAGGCCCACAGTATGGCAATGACCTGCCGAGACAGATTGGATGTCCTTCCATTTGGTCACGTTGCAGCGACCGTTGGTGTTCTTGCCGGTCGCGACAACTGTGCCGTCCTTGTGAAGGCCGACAGTATGACCAACCCCAGCCGATACGCTCACAATGTCCTTCCAATCATTGACATCGCACTGGCCACCATCGTTCTTGCCCTTTGCCACGACGCTACCATCCCGCTTGACGCCAACGGTGATGCGGTTACCCGCGGAAACAGCAACAATATCCTGCCACTTTTTCAAATCGCATTGCCCGTCATCATTGGAGCCCGTAGCCTTGACACTGCCATCAGAAAGGAGGCCGACCGTGTGCGTGCGGCCCGCCGAGATGGCGGTCAGATTCTCCCATTTGCTGACGTTACACTGCTTGTTTTCGTTGGAACCGATTGCGCGTGCCGTGCCGTCTGGATAAAGAACGACCGTGTGGTTGTGACCTGCGGAAACCCACGCATGCTTTGGGGCGAACACGGTGTTGAGCGCGACGACGATCAGGACGACTGCTAGAACCGCAGCAGCTGAAGCGATGATGGCGATGCGCTTGACGTTACGGGGGGGCTCGGGCTGCCTCTGCAGTTCGTCAGGGTTTCGTTGAGAGCTAGCCCATGGCTCGGTGGGTTGGCGCGGCTGCGACATGGAATCCCGTTGTGTGCCTTGCTGAGCGATTTGATGGGAGGGCACATGATTTAGGCTGTCTCTCGTGGCCGTTTCACGCACCCAATCGGGGGCATCGAGGCCGAGATGCGCTGAGAGGGCAAATGCGATCTCGCAAGCAAGCTGCTCTGCTGCATCCTCTCGGAGCATGCGCGAGTCCACAAGCAGTATCGTTGCCTTTTGAGCGGCATCACCCATCGCTTGCGGCGTGTATTGCGTCGCTGCGAACGAATAAATGCGCATAAGTTCGAGATCGCAATTTCGTTCAAAGATGATTGTTGCGGGGTCGTTTGGGTCTGCGTCATCGAGTATGTGTCCAATGAGGCGTTTAGGATGGTCGAGAAGATCCGTCCCCCCCTGATGTAGGGCCCTTAGAATTGCCACTCGAAGGGGAACGTAGTTATTGCTCTCGGTCATGATGTCTCCTGAAACTATGGCATGCCCCACCGCATGTGTTGTACAAATGAATTATACGCAAGCGCAAGAATGCATGAGGCGCAATGGTGCTCTTGTGCAACGCCTGCAGAATGAAGGTCAGTTTGTCACGACAATAATGGATTGTCCTCCTTCATAGTCGAGGACAACAATGCAGCCATGCTCGAGCGGAGTCACGTGCCACGAGCATGGCTTGCCGTGCTTACGTGCTGTCTCCTTGCTTGCCGTAATCGCGTTGAAGCCGCCCCAGCCGCAGTATCCTGTCCCATCTTCCTCAAAGAGCACCCATTCGCTGTCACTCCACGTCCCATCGCTTTCATGAAGATAGACTGCGTAGAGGCCTTGGGGGTGGAGATAGTCTTGTGGCCTTGGCATGCTCAGCTGCATTGTCCATGTGCCATCTTCTTTGGGTGGTGCGAGCTTGTACCGTATGTCACGATTCGTGGTATGAATCGTGTTTGTATGACTCCAGGTATACTGGCCCCCATAGCCCAGACATACGCTTCCCTTCTTGTCGAAATCCAGGTACAGCGGCGAATACGTCTGCCCTAGACGTTCGTTTTCCAGTTTTTGCTGGTAATTCTCGAAGCTGCGTCTGTAAACCCTGACGTAGTGTGGACAGTCCTGATAGCTGCGCGCGCCGCTCCTGTCGCCAAGAACAAACGAAAGCGTTGCGACGAGCATCACCGAGGCAAGTGCTGCGAGAAATAAGGTCTCAAAGCCGAGGGGACGTTTATTCATGTGCGTTGCCCCTTTCGCGCACTGCTCGTGGAGCGAAGTGCCTTGCCAAGGCTTTCCTCCTCGGTTCTCTTTTGACTCGAAGGAAGTCGGCAAAACCGCCCGAGAGTACGAGGAGCGTGGGATTGAATTCGACTTGCAGTGACAGTGACTTATCGAAAAGGAACGCGGCATAGAGCGTGCAGGCGACCAAAAGAATCCATAGCCGCCATTTTGAGTTTGCGCGCGTCCTTGCGGTAAAGGCGAGCAAGCCAAGGGCGTATAAGAGGTAGAGGAAGGTTATGCTGCTATAGCTGTACGATGGTGGCAGAGACCTGTAGGATGACCCCTTAAGGATGTCTAAGCCCAGAAAGTTTGGGCCATCCATTGACAGAAGGAAGAGCACGAAAGGCAGCGCGGCGACTGCCATAGGCACCCATGGGCGAGTTGCGATCCTTGTAGTTGTGCGCGGCCAGAGCGTGAAGGCGAGAAGGCATATACCAAACACCACGAGCAACAAGCTGGCGCGTGCTGCGCGCTGTATGGCAAAGAGCAGGATGCCGAGGCCTATGCTACAAGCTCCCAGCGGAAGTAAAAAGCGTTGATGCCTCAAGCTGAGCGCCATGCCTACGACAATTGAGAATACGGCATACGCGAAGGTGCCCGCATGTTTGAAGCCGAATGCAGGAAAGAACGAATCGCCGACGATCGTGTCGATGCTTGCGGAGATGCCGAGAAGTGAGAGCAAGAGCGTTAAGCACAGACCTGCGAGCGCACCAATCGTCCATGAGCGGGCAAGTCGGCCCAGGCCGATGTCCTTGGCTGCAAGCGAGAGAATCATGAGCATGGCCAGACGCCCATCACCCGTCGTACGCCAAGTAGCTACCGTGACGAAAATCGCACATGCACACCCTACGAGGACAAGGGGACGAGGTTCGATGTCGACGCAAAACAAGCCTACGATGAAAACGATCGTAACGAGGCCATGAAAGAAGTTCGCGAGATGAGCCGAGCTTACGAAGGACAACTGTGCGAATGTGGAGTCCATCAGGACAATCTGCCCAGCGATCCAAACTGCGAGGGTGCAGCAGAGGATGTGCTCCACCCAGTGTCGCGATAAGGTCGCTGACTTCCGTGCAAAGAATTCCCCTATCGAAGCCAATGTTCATCGCTCCTCAACCGACAATGTTGCGTCCCATTGTACCGCTTGTTTCATCGATAGGCGATAGGGGTAAAGCAGTGGCGGGTACTGGGGGGACTGTCCCCCCAGTACCCGCCACCAAGGGGACAGCCCCCTACGGTTCCTTCAGAGGTTTAGGTGAGGTCGAGGTAGAGCTGACGGTACTGCTCGGCCGACTTAGCCCACGACACGTCCTTTTCCATGTCGCGAATGACCATCTTGTCCCAGTTCTCGCGTGCCTCGAAGTAGAGGGTCTTCGCGCGGTTGATGGCGTCGAGCAAGAGTCCTGCGTCGTAGCGGTCGAAGGTGAAGCCGTTGCCGCAGTCCTCAAACATGTTGTACGGCTCGACGGTGTCCTTGAGGCCACCGGTCTCGCGTACGATCGGTGCGGTACCGTAGCGCATGGCGATGAGCTGCGTGAGGCCGCAGGGCTCGAACTGCGAGGGCACGAGGAAAGCGTCGCAGCCTGCATAAATCTTGTGCGAGAGGGCCTCGTCGTAGGCGATGTAGGCGCAGACCTCGCCCTTGTGGGCGTTCTCGTAGTAACGGAAGGAGTCCTCGTACTGGGCGTCGCCGGTGCCGAGCACCACGAGCTCCGTGTTGCCGTCGATGATGTCGTTGACGATGGCGTTGACGAGGTCGAGACCCTTCTGGTTGGTCAGGCGCGAGACAAGGCCGATGACGAACTTGCCCTCGTCCTCCCAGAGGCCGAGCTCCTTCTGCAGGTTGGTCTTGTTTGCCTTCTTCCCCGCGATGGCGTTGTCAACGCCATACTGGGTGTCGAGCAGCTTGTCGGTGGCAGGGTTCCAGATGTCCACGTCGATGCCATTGACGATGCCGCGCAGCTTGTAGGAGTGGTGACGCAGGTGTGCGTCGAGTCCTTCGCCGTACTCGGGGGTCTGGATCTCGCCGGCGTAGGTGTTGCTCACCGTGGTGATGGCGTCGGAGTAGGCAAGGCCACCCTTGAGCATGTTTGCCTCGGTCCATTCCTCTTGGAGGGCGCCCATGTTGAACGCATCGTCGGGCAGGTTGGACCAGTACTTGAGCGTGGGGATGTTGTACTTGCCCTGGAAGCGGAGGTTGTGGATGGTGGTAACGACTTTGGAGCGAGCGAGTGGGGTGTCGGCAAACATCGTGCGCAGATAGATGGGTACGAGACCGGCCTGCCAGTCGTGGCAGTGGATGATGTCGGGAATCCAGTCCATGTAGTTGAGGGCTGCAAGTGCCGCTTTGCCGAAGTAGCAGAACTTGGGGATGTCATCCACGAGGTTGGTGTAGGGGTTGCCGCCCGCAAAGAACTCCTCGTTGTCGATGAAGTCGTACACGACGCCGTCCCATACGTACTCCATGATGCCCACGTAGAAGCTGCGCCCGTCGGAGCACAGGTCCATGTCGAAAGCACCGCGGTAGACCATCTTTTCCTTCCACTCGTCCTTGATGATGCCGTACTTGGGCAGAATCACCTTGACGTCGCAGTTGAGCTTGACAAGCGCCTTGGGAAGGGCATACATGACGTCGCCCAGACCGCCGGTCTTCACGAAGGGATAGCACTCGGAGCCGATGAAGGCCACGCTGCGGCGAGGCTCGGGCATCGGGGGCTCGGGAGCGGGAGCAGGCTCGGGCTTGACGGCCTCGACAACCTTCTCGACTTTCTCCTCAATCTTTTCCTTGGCATCCTCGACCGCCTTCTTTGCCTTGGTGGCCGCTGCCTTGGTGGTCTTCTTTGCTGTGGTTGCGGCCTTCTTTGCGGTCGACTTGGGTGTGGTGGCCTTTGCAGTGGTGGCCTTCTTTGCCGTGGTCTTGCGGGTTGTGGTCCTCTTTGCGGCAGGCTTCTTGGCCGGCGCAGCCTCGGCTGCGGCCTTTTCTTCGACCTCTGCGGTGGTCTCGACGACCTCGGCGGTTTCTTCAGTCTTCTTGGTGGGCATAGCGCTCCTTCCTATTCTGAATGGGCAAAATCGCCCGAGCTTCCACAATCAGATAGCTTTGCGCATATATGGGCAAGCGTGACGGACTATTCGGCGAACAAGGGCATAGAATGGCATGGGTGGCATTGTTCATCGGGAAGCCATCCCTGTGGCTACTCGGCGGCGGCGAGCCTTCCGGTACTGCCTATCTCGTCAAGCATAGCGACGCGACGGGCGTGGCGTCCCCCCTCGTAGTCTGCGTCGAGCCAAGAGTCTACGATGAGCTTCGCCATTTCGTCGCCTACGACGCGCGCGCCGAAGGCGATGATGTTGGCATCGTTGTGACGGCGGGAGAGCGCGGCTGTATAGGGCTCTGAGCATACGCAGGCGCGTACACCGGGGACCTTGTTTGCC
This sequence comes from uncultured Actinomycetes bacterium, assembly GCA_900318935.1. Classification (GTDB taxonomy): domain Bacteria; phylum Actinomycetota; class Coriobacteriia; order Coriobacteriales; family Atopobiaceae; genus RUG440. The sequence goes on along the minus strand of ONMP01000043.1, from coordinate 10,319 downwards.
GCGAGGCTGATGCCGACACCCGTGCCGCAAATAAGCACGCCACCGTCCACCTCGCCCGAAGCGACGAGCTTACCTACGCGATATCCGCTCAGGGGATAGTCGAAGCTCTCAGTGGAATCCGTGCCGACGTTGACAACCTCGATACCACGCTCCTTGAGGTGGGCCATGATGATGTTCTTGAGGTCAACAGCGGTATGGTCGTTTCCGATTGCGAGCTTCATGGGCTTGTCCTTTCGGGTGGGGTGTACGCTATACACCATGATACACTCTGATGTGCACATACGCAGTCTCTCGCATGAAAGGCCCCTCCATGATAAAGCTCGCGCTCACCGATCTCGACGACTCGCTTATCCGCGTGGGTCTACCGCACGCTACGCATCACGCGCTTGACGCGATTCATGCCATGCTCGATGCCGGCCTGCGTTTCGGGCCTTGTACCGGACGAGTACCTTGGGACTTGCATCTGCTTTTTGCTGAGGATAGTGCTGCCTACCAGACTGGTGTCACTGTCAACGGGCAGCTCGTCTATATCGACGGCGAGCTGGTCTTTGACAAGCCCATACCGCACGAAGGGCTGCAAAAGGTGGCAAATACCGTCTACGACTTCCCAGGTACGGCGCTCATGATCAACGACTTCGGGAATCGGTATTCCGTGGGCATCTCGGCTCAGGAGATTGGCCGGTACTACGCGGAGTTCGGGCGTATCGGCAACGTGCGCGTGCGTATTCCCGAGGATCGTCCCATCTATAAGGCAAACATCCGTGTTGTTGGTGACAAGAATCGTCTGCACGAGGTGCGCCGTCAGCTCATGCACCTCGTACCCGAGCTGGACTTCGTCTACCCGAACCCGCATGTCAACTACATCGACGTGGCATCGAAGGGTTGGAGCAAGGCCAAGGGCGTGGAGGTGCTCGTGCGCGAGCTTGGCATCGCTCTCGACGAGGTCGCGGTCTTTGGCGATGCTGAGAATGACCTCGACGTGCTGAGCTACGTGCCCAACTCCGCCGCCATGGCCAACGCGACTCCCGCTGCCGCCAAGGCAGCTCGCTGGCACATCGGAGCAAGCGCCGACGATGCCGTGGCGGATGCGCTCCTTCAGATAGTGGAAGCCGCGCGCAATGGTTCGATGCCGGCCTACATGCATGACGCCGAAGGGGCTGAGATGTGATGAGAAAGCTCAGCACCCGAGAGCTTCTTATGTACGGGGGACTCGTCCTGCTCGCCATGCTCATCGTCAAGAGCTGGGATGCGATAGTCTCCTTTCTGGGAATTGTCTTTGCGGCCGTCGTTCCTCTGGTGCTCGGTGCGGCAATCGCTTACGTTGTGGCGATTCCCACCGCCTTCATCGAGCGTCATATGCTGCCAAACAGCACGTCGAAGCTGATCGAGGGTGCCCGGCGTCCGTTGAGCCTAGTAATCGCCGCAGTGTTGCTGCTGGTCGGCATTGCTGTCGCGACTTCGGTCTTTGTTCCGGCGTTCATCGAGACCATCATGATGGTACAGAGCCGAAGTCAGGCTTTCATAGAGACGGTGCTCGCCATGCCGATCATGGAGCCGTTTCGGGACTCCATCCATGAGTTCTTGGAAGGCGACCTCATACAGAAGCTGACGAAGATGGATGTCATGGGATTGGCAAAGACGGCGCTTGGCGGTACGGTGGGATCTGTCGGCGCACAGGTTTTTGGTGTGGTGAGCACTCTCATGACGGGTTTCTTTGGGTTGCTTTTCTCACTTATCCTGCTTACTGACACGACGGACGTGTGGACGCGCCTCATGGAGATTATGGTGATATATTTGGGGCCACGGCGTACGGAGCATTTGGCATTGGTGATTGGGGTAGCAGACTCGTCGTTTCATAACTTTATCGTGCGGCAATGCCTTGAGGCGGTCATCCTTGGCTCCGTGGGTACCTGTGTCTTGCTGGCCGTACGTTACGATTACGCCTTGGGTGTCGGTGTGCTGATGGGGTTGTCTGCGCTTGTACCGATTGTGGGCTATCCCGTTGGGCTGCTATGCGGAGCCTTCATGATTGCCATATCAAATCCGTGGATTGCACTGCTCTACATCGTGGTTGTGGCTGCGGCGCAGATGCTTGAGGCGACTCTCCTTCTGCCCCATATCGGTGACCCACGCACCGTATTGCCACCGGTCTGGACTACGGTGGGTGTGACGATTGGTGGCGGGGTCGCCGGCTTTGTGGGCATGCTTGTGGCCATACCCACGGCTGCGACGATACGCCAACTCGTCATAATCGATTCTCGCCGAAGGCAAGAGGCGCGCGAGGCGGAAGGAAAGCAGTCGTAAACAGTGGCGGGGTCGAACAAGCGACCCCGCCACCGGTTTGATTAACACCCTGAATGCTAGCAGACGTTCAGGAACTCGAAACGCCCCATCTCATAGGCGTAGGTCTTTGCAGCTGTGAAGGTGGAGGTGACGCTCAGGTTGGTGATTTCCTGAGGCCACCAACGAGTACTCATGGTGTGCTCGCCGCCGTTGATGTAGATCTCCACTGCGCTCGTGTCCACCACCATGCGCAGGCTCTCGAGCTTGCCCGCCGAGAGTTCGGACAGCGGAAGACGACGAACGGTGCGGTATCCACCTGCGATGCCGTGGAACGCTAGCTCCAGCATATCGCCGATAACCACGAGCTCCAGGTCGGCGTTGAGCATGATGCGCCCTTCGCCCTCTATGCCCTCGAGGAACACGTCTGCCGTGCCATTTGCGAACTTGGCGCCCGTTGCTCCGCAGATGCAGAAGGCATCGTAGTTACTAGTACCGAGTTTGCCACAGGAATCAGCCGCACCTTCGGGAGTAAACTCCACGCGCTCGCCATGTAGTGCGTCATACTCGGGGAGCGGCCACTGGCAGATAATGCCTGCATCGTTGAGCGAGAGTTCGCGCAGCCATGTCAGCGTATGCAGCCACTCATATGTGGGCACCTGGTATTGCATCTCTATATCTGGTAGACCCATCCAGCCAACGAGAATCTGACGTCCATGCTCGTCGGTGAAGACCTGCGGAGCGTAGAAGTCAAAGCCGTAGTCAAGCTCGACGAAAGTGTTCTCGTCGATGCAGCCGTAGGGTTTCTCGGCGTCCATGAGGCCCTTGTCGCCCTCGAGGAGATCGATGACCGTACCATCGACGGGGAAGTAGCCGGAGTTGAAATTGTTCTGGAACTTCGTCACTTGGCTGGGAACGCCCTGTGGGCATACAAAGAAGAACTCGCGGCCACCGAGAGTCACGATGTTTGGGCACTCCCACATGTAACCGAACGGCTCGCCCGATATAGTAGTGCATGAACCGGCCAGCGTCCAATCGTTGACGCCATCAGGGCTGGTGTAGAGCAGCATGGCGGGATGGTCATCCATCGTGCGGGCGCCGAGGAGCATGTTCCAGCGGTCCTTTTGCCACCAGACCTTGGGTCGTAGTCGTAGTTGTGCTCACCGGGTTCGAGGACGTTGCCAGTGTAGTAGCACCACATCTCGCCATCGCGCACCACGGCAGAGCCAGAGTAGGAGCCGTTGGCATCGAGTTCCATCTCGGGGATGATGGCGCCGCGGTGGAACTCCCAAGTCACGAGGTCCTTGCTCGTCCAATGGCCCCAGCCGTGTCCTGGCCATGGCCAGCGCGGTGCGTACTGATGGAAGATATGATACTCGCCGTTGAACTGGCAGAGTCCGTTTGGGTCGGAGAGCCAGCCCACTGCGGTCTGCAGGTGAAAACCTAGACGCCAGTTGTGCTGGCGATAGTCGAGATTGACGTGCATCTGCATGGAGGGGCCCCTTCTAGCCGAGCTCTGCCAGCAGTGCCTCGACGGCTTTGCGCTCAGGCATCGCTGGGATGGCGCCGCGTGTACGTACGCAGAGGCTTGCCACCGCGTTGCCGAAACGCGCGAAGGCAGCTGCGTCATCGAGAGTGATGTCTTGCGGGGCTTTGCCGCTCTCGCAGAATGCAGCGAGGAAACCGCCCCAGAAGGAATCGCCGGCACCGGTGGTGTCCACGGCATCCACACGGAAGCTTTCCACGACGCGCTCTCCATCCTTGGTGGCGACGAAAGCGCCATCAGCATCAAGTGTCACCACGACCACACTAGCCCCGCCGGCAAGTAGTTCCTTTGCCGCCTCGGAGGGCTCCGTGCTGCTCGTGACGAGCGGGCACTCCTCGGCGCTAATCTTGATGAGGTCCATGTAGGGCAGGATGGATTTCATTTGCTCGGATGCCGCGTCGGCGCCAGTCCAGAGGCTGTCACGATAGTTCGGGTCGTAGCTCATGACGGCTCCGGCATCCTTTGCAAGCTTGAGCGCGGCGATGGTGGCGGAGCGGGCGGGCTCGTCGGTGAGCGAAAGCGATCCGACATGGAATACCTTGCTCTTTGTGATAACGTCCTTGGGGAGGTCCTCAACGGTGAGCTGTGTGTCAGCGCCGGGCTTGCGTGCGAACGAGAAGGAGCGGTCGCCATTCTCGTCGAGGGCGACGAAAGCAAGTGTCGTGAAGGAATTCGGGTCGCTGATGAGGCCTGTGCAGTCGATGCCGTTTGACTCAATGGTCTCACGCAAGAAGTCGCCGTGCATGTCTTTGCCGACCTTGCCAATGAAGGCAGTCTGGTGGCCGAGCTTCTGTAGGGCGACAAGGACGTTTGCGGGAGCGCCACCAGGGTTGCGCTCAAAGAGCTTCATGCCGTTGGCAGAGACGCCGTGATCGGTGAAGTCGATGAGAACCTCGCCAAGTGCGGTAACAGAAAACATGGACGTGCTCCTTTCAAAGGTGAAAACGTTTCCACACACGCACAGTACAGCATATGCCAAGCATCGTATGTGTGTCACGAGATATAGGCGGATGGTTGTAGTCCGAAGTGGATGGGTAAAAGGGGGACAGTCCCCTTGGTACCCATGGGTACCAAGGGGACTGTCCCCCTTTTACCTGTCGAGATGACTACTTGGTGAGGGTAACGACCTTCTGGCCGGCCTTGCACGGACCGTAGTTCTGCGTGACAGACTTGTAGTCATCGGTGTTGGTGACGATGACCATGGTGGTCGCGGGCTTGCCAGCGGCCTTGATGGCGTCGAGGTCGGCGTCGATGAGGAGCTGTCCTGCGCCATGAGGCCCACAGCGTGGCCGGTGCCGGCGAGCATGGTGATCTGGCCGTTCACGGGAGCGTAGATGCCGCCCTCAGTGGGCTCGATGGCAACGCCGTTGCCCATGGCGAGCGAGGCAAAGACGGGGTCGGGAACGGTGGTCATGTCGATGCACTCACCGGTCATCGGAGCGACGACGGTGTTGGCGGCGTAATCGGCAGCAACCTCAGCGGGCGTCGCGGGAGCAGCAGCCTTGGCGGCCTCGCGAGCGGCAGCGGCCTTGGTCTTCTCGTCGTCGGAGTAGAGCACCATGGTGACGGCGAAGGAGACAGCGAAGGCAACGGCGATGACGATGGTGTAGCGGACGGGGTCAGCGGTGATGAGGTAGCCAAAGAGGCCAGTGATGCCGTAAGCGATGGAATAAAGGCCGGAGAAGGCTGCGATGGCGCCACCAGCAGCAGCACCGCAGATGGCTGCGATGAACGGCTTGAGGGCGGGGAGGTTCACGCCGTAGATGGCGGGCTCAGTGATGCCGAGGAGCGAGGAGATGCCGGACGGAAGAGCGAGGCCCTTCTTCTTTGCGGAGGCGGTCTTCACGAAGACTGCGAAGCAGGCGGCGCCCTGTGCAACGTTGGCAGCAGAGATGATGGGGTTGAAGTTATCGGCACCCTGCGCGACGAGGCCAGCCTCGAGTGCGTTGAACATGTGGTGCACGCCAAGAACGACCGTAATCGGGTAGATGGCGCCGGCAAGTGCGCCGCCCAAGCCAAACGGGATACCCAGTAGGAACTTGAAGAACTCCATGACGCCTTCCTCGACCCAGGAGAAGATCGGGCCGATGACGATCATGGTGGCAAGGCCGGTCACAAGCACGGTGCACAGCGGGGTGACGAAGAGGTCGAACATGTCGGGGACGACCTCGTGGAGCTTCTTCTCAATCATGCACATAAGGAAGACGGCAACCACGACGGGGATGACGTGGCCCTGATAGCCCTGCAGCGGCACGGCACCAAACAGGGGCACGCCGGGGATGAGGGCAACGGTGGGCAGGTAGTTGCCAGCTTGGATTGCGCCCGCGGTGGCCTCAGCGGCGCTCTCGAGTCCGAGGGTCTGAGCCGCAGCAGCACTGCCGACCTCGAGGGTGCCAAGCGAGCCGGGGATGCTCCATGCGTTCATAAGGCCAGTGTGATTCATGATCATGCCGATGACGCCACCGAGGAACTCGTTGCCGCCAAAGACGCGAGCAGCCGAGAAGCCGATGAGGATCTGCAGGAACACGAAGGAGGCGTTGGAGAACGTGTGAATCAGAACGTACCAAGGGTTGAGGTCAAGAGCGCCGCCCATGGCGTTGTTGACGCCCTCGGTGAGACCCATCATGAGACCGGAGGCTACGATGGCGGGGATGATGGGGACGAAGACGTCGCCCAATGCCTTGGTGGCACGCTGGATGGGGTTGCCCTTGGCAGCAGCCGCTGCCTTGGCGTCGTCGGTGGAGCCTACGGAGATGTTGCCCTGCTTGCAGAATTCGTCAAAAACCTTGTTGACTGTGCCGGTGCCGTAGATAACCTGGAGCTGGCCAGCTGCCTGGAAGTTGCCCTTGGCAAGTGAGCAGTCCTCGACGGCGTCCATGTTGACCTTCGAGTCGTCAGCGATGACGAGACGGAGGCGTGTGGCGCAGTGTGCAGCAGAGACGACGTTATCGGCTCCACCGATCGCTGCTAGGATTTCACGTGCGGCTTGTTCGTGTTCAGCTGCCATAAAAACCCTCCCTTTCCTTTCCCTTTCTGTGCGCGCTATGCGCTTTTCCCTGTACATGGGGTCTTGTGGAGACACAACCTTTGGCCAGCGTGGTTGTGAAACCGTTTCCATGCGGGAAACATGGTACTACGAAGGAAGCGGTTTTTGTTCGAGAAATGAAAATACGGTGGATGAAGTGAGGAGAATGCGCGAAATAGTGGGTCGCTTACGGAGTATTGGGTCTAGCGTATGGAATTGCGACCATACACCTGATATCCAAGCTTTATCTGTGAAATGCCCTTATCTCCTGCGTCCAGTTGTGACAGGAGCAGTCGAGCCGCCTCGATACCGCAGGTCTTGTAGGTGAGATGAACCGTGCTAAGTGACGGATGGACGATTCGGCTGAGTAGACTATCGCCAACGCCGGTGATTTGCACGTCCTCGGGCACGCGTCTGCCAAACTCGCGCATGCACATCATGGCGCCAAAGGCAATGGTATCGGTGGCACATACGATGGTGTCGACATCGGGCACCCTCGTCAGTATTTCCTCAGCACCAAAGAAGCCCGAATCGGCATCAAAACCCACGACAAGCTGTGCTTCGGGACGAACCTCGATGCCGGCAGTGTCGCAGGCGTCGAGAAATCCCTGGTGGCGAAGATGCCCAACAGCGACGTCCTCCTCTAGTACGCCAAGGTAGGCGGGGGTGTGGGCCTGGGGGAGGACGAGAGAGGTCATATCCCGTACGGCGCCATAATCATCGTGGTACACGCAGGAACAGCCTTCGACTTTTTGGCCAATTACGACCATGGGTATGCTTACGTTTTCGAAGATATGCCGGTGCACCTCGGTGAGTACGGTTGCCATGAGGATAATCCCGTCCACATGGTGCCTGCCACAGAAGATGTTGAGATAATCGATTTCGAGGCTTGCGTCATTATTCGTATTTGCCAGCACCATGTGGTAGCGGTTCGCCGCGAGCGTGTCGGTGATACCCGCCACCATGCGGCTTACCGACTGAGAGTTGATCTTTGGGATGATGACGCCGATGAGATGCGTCTTGCCGGTACGCAGGTGCTGAGCGTTCTGGGAGGGGACGTAACCTGTCTCCTCGATGATGCGCTGTATGAGCCTGCGCTTCTCTTGCGATACGTAACCGTCGTTAAGATATCGAGATACCGTCGCACGTGAAACCCCTGCGCGACGGGCGATCTCGTTTATGTCCATGGGGCTCCTCGTGGTATGCGTCTGCTTTTGTGTTTGCCTTATCACAATGAATTATCAGTGTGGTACCGATATCAGAAGAAGCAGTGACACGAAAAGCTGGCGCAAAATCCACGAAAACGTTACTTTTGACTTTCTTACCAGTGAACGACTACAGGATCGCCCACCTTGACGTTGAAGTAGAGTTCCTCGGCAGCATCGTAGGGCAGGTTCACGCATCCGTGGCTGCCATCGTAAAGATATTCCTCTCCGCCAAAGGTGGAGCGCCAGACAGCATCGTGGAAGCCGTATCCTCCCCAGAACGGCATCCAATAGGTGACGTCGTTCTCGTAGTCGGGTTCGCCGTCGCCGTCGCTGTCGAGGCCGATGAGGGTCATGGGCGAGATCCTATCTTCGACGTAAAATACGCCGGTGACGGTATCGTTGCCCTCTGCGGGACCTCCCGAGACGCATTCCGACTCCCAAATGAGCTCTCCGCTTGCATCGTACATGCGCGCATGCTGCTCCTCGAGATCTACGTCGATGTAGCGCTTGCCCCAATCGGCACCGCCTGGATTGTAGATTTCGGCGCTGCTTATGCAGGGAATCTCGATCGGTTTGGCAGACTGCTCGTGGATGCGCTCCGCGATGAGGGTTGCAAGCGCTGCGCCATCGATGTTCCATCCATAGGTGCCGTCGTTGATGTTTATGGTCTTGCCGTCAGGCCTAGTGTAGGTTCGGTATCCACCCACGGAGTCAAGCTCGCTGGAGAGCGTGAATCGTGTGTAGTATGCGATGGCGTCTTCATCGCCGGCAATTGAGAAGTCATCCGCTACGGTGAGCCACGAGCGAACGAGTTCGTTGTCGAGCGTCTTTACGACGTCGCCGCCCATGACGAGCTTGAGCTTGAGGTCGGGGAAGTTCTTTACAGCCTTGAGGGCATCCTTGAACTGCGAGTCACCAACGGTGACGTTTGGCTGCACCAACTCGTTATCGCCAAGGGCTATGCGCGGGGTCAACCCTTCCATGTTTGTGGCGACTGTAGTTTTCACGCGCTCGGGGTCAAGCTCTGTTCCCAGTTTCTCGGGTACTGTTTGGAATGAGTCCGTGTCCGCATCATAGTATATGGTGGCATCTGTAGTGGGGGTGGAGTTGGCATTGGCTTTCTGGATAGTCGCAGAGAGGGCCGTGCTGAGCTTGCTCTCGTCGAGTGAAACGCCTTCATTGACGATATAGCTCTGCTGGAGGAAGGCTGCTACCGGCCAAGCCCATGCGGGTACCTGGGAGGTCGCTGCCTCGAGGTATGTTGGGGCGTCGAGCGAAAGCCCCACTTCGCTGCCGGCAACCGCGAGATCGATGCCGTCTCCGACAACTTGCGCGGTGTAGTCTTGTGTCTGCGAGGAGATGAGCTCTTCGAATGCGTCCCGAGACATCATCGAGACATCGTTGCCGTTGACCGTGGTGTGTGGCAGGAAGTGCGAGGAGAAGAACGCAAATCCCCCTGCGTAGATCAGTACGAGGATGACCGCGAAGACGATGACTACTATGCGACGATGAACCCAGAGCTTCTTTCCGGCGCGCACGATTGGCGTACCCTCGTCCGTCGAGACGTCTTCCTCATCTTCGCTGATGGGCATGTCTTTGGAATCGTCGTTCTTTGGGGGAGCCTTCTTCTCTGCCTCGTCGGGGGTAAGCGGCTTGGGCTTGGCCTTTCGAAACTTAAAGATGGGCACCCTTCTGGGGCGCTTCTCGTCGCTGCTGGTCGGTGCTGGGCTTACAGGAGCGTCCTCTGGGGAGGGAGTTACCTCGACAGGTCCCTCCTCCGCTTGTTTCGGCGCGTCTGGCTGCGATGTTTCTAGGACTGGTCTTTCAGCCCCCTTGGCATTGGCTTGAGTGCGCTTTTTCCTCGCGGACGGCACGTGTGCCGGAACGTCGCTCGCAGAATCGATGTCCGTTGGAGTTTTCTCCACTTCGTGGGCTTTCTGTACACCAGGCTTCTCCTTGGTGCGCGATGCGGGTGGTTCCTTCCGCGAGCTAGAGGCATGTTGTGCGGGGGTTTTCTGCTTGGAGGTCAGCTGCTCGGAGGCTTCCTCCTCGGGGACGTCTCGTGCGGGAGCAACCTCCTCGGGGACATCCTCTGGGGAAGCATCCTCCTTGGGAGCAACCTCCTCGGGGACATCCTCTGGGGAAGCATCCTCCTTAGGAGCAACCTCCTCGGGGACGTCCTCTGAGGAAACATCCTCCTTTGCAGCGTCCTCCTCGGGAGCAGCTACGGTTGGCTCGTCTTGGTTCGCCTCAAGTACCG
>ONMP01000162.1 GCA_900318935.1 uncultured Actinomycetes bacterium | reverse complement strand
CTCAGCCCTTGCCTCTGTGGTATGACGGAGTGAAGAATCCTCTTTTCCTGCTCATAGCCCCTGCGTGTCGTTTGGCCGATACGTTGCTTCGACCTTTGTAACTCTTTGGTAATCTTTGTGATACATATAAAAACTGCTATCCAAAGGGAGGAAGCATGAAGACAGGCTGTGTTGTTATTAAGGACATCAAGAGGCCGGATCGCGAGCTGGTAGATCAGTTCAAGGATGTCGCTGTCGCCAACCTCGATGACGTGATGAACCGTATCTCGTCCACCGAGGCGGGGCTGCGTCCCATCAATGGCAGCCCGCTTCTGGGCACCGCTTTCACCGTCAAAGTGCCTGCAGGTGATAATCTCTTCTTCCACATCGCGATGGACCTTGCCAAGCCCGGCGACGTCATCGTGATTGACGCAGGCGGTGACACCCGTCGTTCCACCTTTGGCGAGCTTATGGTTACGTATCTGCGCATGCGCGGCATCGCCGGCATCGTGGTTGATGGTGCCGTACGCGACGTCGACGCCATGCAGAAGCTCGACGATTTCAACATCTACGCTCGTGGCGTTACGCCCGACGGTCCGTACAAGAACGGCCCTGGTGAGATTAACACCCCCGTCTCGATTGCCGGCCGCACCGTGTTCCCGGGCGACATCGTACTTGGCGACGCCGACGGCGTCATCTTCATCCGTCCTTCCGAGGCTCCCGCGCTACTAGAGGCCGTGCATCAGATCGAGGCCAACGAGGCAAAGATTCTTGACACCATGGAGAAGGACGGCACCTACATCCGTCCGTGGGTGGACAAGAAGGTTGCCGAGCTCGGTGTCGAGTTCCTTGACTACGCGGACTATCTGTAACGAAAGCGACGAGGTACGACTATGTCCGTATACCTGAGCGAATACATCGATCCCACGTGCCGCGCAAAGCTCGAGGAGAAGTTCGAGGTCGTCGACAACTTCGACAAGCCCGAGGAAGTGGAGGCCATCATCCTGCGTGTCTTTCCCGTTGACGCTGCGCTGATGGACAAGCTGCCCAACCTCAAGATCATCTCCAAGCACGGAGTCGGCTGCAACACCATCGACATCGATGCTGCCAAGGATCGTGGCATCATCGTGACGAATACGCCGGGCGCTAATGCGAACTCCGTGGCGGAACTCATCGTGGGCCTCATGCTCGACATCTGCCGCAACATCACGGTTGCCGACCGCAAGAGCCAAGCGGGCGAGTTCGCCTCCATCGCGCCGAAGGAGATGACCGGCATCGAGCTTACTGGCAAGACCCTCGGCCTCATCGGCGCGGGAAACATTGCTCGCATCGTGGGAAAGATCCTTGTGGGTGGCTTCGGCTGCAACGTGATTGCCTACGATCCCTACATGCCTGCTGAGGCCATGGAAAGCTTCGGCTACGAGAAGGTCGAGACGGTAGACGAGGTCATCGAGCGCTCCGACATCGTGAATGTCAGCGTGCCGCTTACGCCTGAGACCGAGAACCTCATCTCTGGCGCAAGCTTCGACAAGTTCCGACCGAATGCGATTCTTGTGAACGCCGCGCGTGGCGGTATCGTAAACGAGGACGACCTCTACGACGCGCTGAAGGCCGGAAAGCTTCGCGCGGCTGCCTGTGACGCGTTCGTGACCGAGCCTCCGACCGCAGCGACCACGAAGCTCTACGAGCTCGACAACTTCATCGGTACCCCGCACATCGGTGCTGGCACCGAAGAGGCGCTCATCCGCATGGGCGATGAGTCCGTGGCCAACGTCATCTGCGTGCTCGAAGGCGGGGAGCCGCCGCGTCGCGTGGCGTAAGCACAGCGAACAAGGGGGACGATGGACAAGGGGGGGCGTTTGTCCATCGTCCTGTCCCCCCTTGTCCGCCCTTACCATGATGCGCTATTCTAGGTACCTAATATCCCGTCTCGCTTGGGGAGGGTTCCCATGGCACAGATTAGCCCAGAGGAGCACATGCGCCTCGCCGCAAAGAGGGACCGTGATGCTGACGTCGTCATCATCACGGGCATGTCAGGTAGCGGACGCACCCAGGCCATGCATGTCTTTGAGGATATGGGCTACTTCTGCATCGACAACCTGCCCGTAGGCCTCATCCTGCAGATTGCAAACGCCGTCGGGTTGAATACCGGCATCGGTCGTCATCTCGCAGTGACCTGTGACCTGCGCAGCCAGGATCTCTTTGGTGACCTGACCGGAACTCTCGACGAGTTGACCGCACATGAGCTGTCGTACAAGGTCATCTTCCTCGACGCAAGCGACGAGGTCCTCATCCGTCGATACAACGAGAATCGTCGCCGCCATCCCATAGCCGAAGAGGGGGAGAGCCTGAGTTCTGCCATCGCGCGCGAACGACAGGGCCTTATGCCGACCCGTGAGCTCTCGGATCTACGCATCGATACGACGAACATGCTCACAAACGAGTTGCGTACCATCATCAGGCGGGAGTTTGCCGAGCTCTCCGATCAGCAGTTGCTTGACGTTCACGTCTTTTCGTTCGGCTTCAAACACGGTATGCCCGTCGAGGCTGACCTGCTCATCGACGTGCGCTTCCTGCCCAACCCGTTCTGGGATCCGCAGATGCGCCTGCTTACTGGTGAGGATCCCATGGTGCGCGACTTCGTGCTGCAGAATGATGTGACGCGGAACTTCCTAGAGGTCTGGCAGCGTCTGCTTGACGTCGTTATGCCCGGATACATCACGGAGGGCAAATCGCGCGTGTCAATCGCCATTGGATGTACAGGCGGTCAGCATCGCAGTGTTGCCATCGCAAACGCTACGGCAGCCTATCTCAAGGAGCGTGACTATCGGGTGGCTTGTTCGCACCGTGATCTCGTGCTCGCTAACGTGCGCAACGACTAGCACGGGCGTCGTGGGGTAGGGGATGACTTATGTCGTTTACCGCCGAGGCCAAAGACGAGCTCTCGCGCATTGATGAGGAAGACGCATCGTGCGCTTTGGCCGAGCTGTCGGCAATCATGCGTGTGTGTGGTTCGCTTTCGTTTAGCGGGGCGAGCCGATATTCGGTGCGTATGGTTACCGAGACCGGTTCAGTTGCGCGTACGGCCATGCGGCTCCTGCATCGCCAACTTGACCTCGAAACTTCGCTCACCGTTCGTCGATCGGTGCAGCGGAAGGCGCGCAACTACCTCATAGAGATACCCGACCAGCCACAGTTGACGCGAGACCTCGTGCGCTTGGGCATCGTGGTCCCAGACGTGGGCTTTACCAGGGGGATTCCCGAATATCTTCTCGCGCATGAAGGTACGACGCAGGCATTCGTTCGTGGGGCGTTCTTGGCCGGAGGTTTCGTCGCGGACCCGAGACGCGACTTTCACCTGGAGATATCGGTGTCGAGCGAAGAACTCGCTGATGCGCTGTGCGGGCTTCTGTCCGACATGGGCGTGCGTGCCCGGCTCAATCACCGCAGGAGCTCCCATGCCATATACCTCAAGAGCTTCGAGGGTGTCCGCGATCTCCTGACGATCATGGGTGCCGTCCGCTCGGCCACGGCAGTGGAGCGCATGCGGCAGCTCAAGAGCGTGAAGAACGACGTCAACCGCCGCGTGAATGCCGACATTGCAAACACGGGCCGAGCCTCGCGCTCTGGGGCTGAGCAGCTGCATCTCATCGGTCGTGTTGCCGCGAAGCATGGCCTGGAGACGCTGCCGCATGCACTGAGGGAGTTCTGCGAGCTGCGTGTGCGCAACCCAGAGATGTCTCTCGTCGAGTTGGGAAGGCTCTGTGATCCGCCCGCATCGAAGTCAGCCATGTACCACCGTGTTCTACGCTTGCAGAAGCTCGCGGAGTAGCGACATGACACCACACGACAGGACGCCCCGCGCGTAACACGGTTAATCCTTTCCTAGGCCTGTGTTTATGACAAACTATATATGAAACAGTAGCTTATGGGCGATAAACCGCCAACGTTCTTACCTTGGGTCGTACCCGTCGCGCGGAAAAACGCAACGCTCACGGAGTAGCAAGCGAATCTTTTTGACAGATGTGTATAATCGCTTTTAGTGTTGAGTTTGGCTGCATCGGGGATGTGCCCCGACGGCCTCGTGAAAGGAGAACTATATGGAACTATATGGCAGTTAAGGTAGCTATCAACGGTTTTGGCCGCATCGGTCGCCTTGCCTTCCGTCAGATGTTCGGTCATGAGGGCTCCGAGATCGTCGCAATCAACGACCTCACCTCCCCCAAGATGCTCGCGCACCTGCTGAAGTATGACTCCTCTCAGGGCAACTATGCTCGCGATCATGAGGTTGTCGCTGGCGAGAACTCGATTACCGTTGATGGCAAAGAAATCACCATTTATGCCAAGCCGAATCCTGCAGAGCTCCCCTGGGGCGAGCTGGGCGTCGACGTTGTCCTCGAGTGCACCGGTTTCTTCACGGCCAAGGACAAGGCTGCTGCCCACATTCAGGCTGGCGCCAAGAAGGTCGTCATTTCCGCTCCCGCTGGCAATGACCTCCCGACCATCGTTTACAACGTTAACCATGAGACCCTGACCGCTGACGACGACATCATCTCCGCCGCCTCCTGCACCACCAACTGCCTCGCTCCGATGGCCAAGGCCCTCAACGACTTTGCCCCCATCCAGAGCGGCATCATGGCGACCATCCACGCCTACACTGGCGACCAGATGATCCTCGACGGCCCGCAGCGCAAGGGCGACCTCCGTCGTGCTCGCGCTGGCGCAGTCAACATCGTCCCGAACAGCACCGGTGCTGCCAAGGCCATCGGCCTCGTCATCCCCGAGCTCAACGGCAAGCTCATCGGCGCTGCACAGCGCGTCCCGACGCCGACCGGCTCGACCACCCTGCTGTTCGCCGTCATCAAGACGGACAAAGAGGTCACCGTTGACACCATCAACGCTGCCATGAAGGCTCAGGCCAACGAGTCCTTCGGCTACAACGAGGACGAGATCGTCTCCTCCGACATCGTCGGCATGATGTATGGCTCCCTCTTCGACGCCACCCAGACCATGGTCTCCAAGGTCTCCGACGACGAGTATCTGGTCCAGGTCGTTTCTTGGTACGCCAACGAGAACTCCTACACCTCCCAGATGGTCCGCACCATCAAGTACTTCGAGAAGTTCGTCGCGTAGTCGGCTCTCCTCAGGGAACTGGGGCGCGGTTGCAGCTCTCGGGCCGCGCCGCGCCCTTTTCTTTGCAGCCTAACCCACAGGGGGTTGGGTAGCACATGTAAGGTCCGGTACGTTTCGACAAAAGGAGTCTCTTTCATGGCCTTTACCAAGAAGACCGTGCGTGACATCGATGTTGACGGCAAGAAAGTCCTCATGCGCGTTGACTTCAATGTGCCTCTGAAGGATGGCGTCGTCACCGACGACACCCGTGTTCGCGCGGCTATCCCCACCATCAAGTACCTCAAAGAGCACAACGCTGGCATCATTCTCATGAGCCACCTTGGCCGTCCTAAGGGCGACGGTCCCGAGCCTGCGCTCACCCTCAAGCCGGCCGCCGACAAGCTCGCTGAGCTCACCGGCTATGACGTAAAGTTCGTCGCCGACACCTATGGCGATGAGGCTGCTGAGGCCTGCGCCGCCGTCAAGCCTGGCGACATCCTCGTTCTCGAGAACGTCCGCTTCCTCAAGGCCGAGAAGAAGAACGACCCCGAGGTTGCCAAGAAGTTCGCTTCCTATGCTGACATCTTCGTGCTCGACGCCTTTGGCACCGCGCACCGTGCGCAGGGTTCCGTCGTGGGCGCCGCCGAGTTCATCCCAGCAGTGGCTGGCTTCCTGCTTGAGAAGGAAGTTGATACCCTCACAGGCATCTTTGCCGATCCCGAGCGTCCGTTCGTGGCGGTTGTCGGTGGCTCCAAGGTTTCCTCCAAGATTGGCGTTCTGGAGAACCTCATCGAGTCCGCTAACACCCTCATCATCGGTGGCGGCATGGCCTATACGTTCTTCCTGGCCAAGGGCTATGGCGTGGGCAAGTCCCTGCAGGAGCCTGACTGGATTGAGCGCGCTGGCGAGATGCTGAAGAAGGCTGAGGAGAAGGGCTGCCAGATTCTGCTGCCCATCGACAACGTCTGCGCAGATCACTTTGGTGAGGACGCAGAGGGCGTCGTCTTCGATTCCGACAAGATTCCCGATGACATGATGGGTATGGACATTGGCCCCAAGACGACCGAGCTTTATTGCGACGCCGTCAAGAAGGCCGCAACCGTGTTCTGGAATGGACCCATGGGCGTCTTTGAGATCGATCAGTTCGCCAAGGGCACCGAGGCCGTCGCACGCGCGATTGCTGACTCTGACTGCACGTCCATCATCGGCGGCGGCGACTCCGTCGCAGCTATCAATAAGTTTGGCCTGGCTGACAAGATGAGCTGGATCTCCACCGGTGGCGGAGCTTCCATGGAGCTCGTCGAGGGCAAGGCCCTTCCTGGAGTGGAGGCGCTTCTCGATGCGTAAAAGGATGATCGCTGGTAACTGGAAGATGAACAAGACCTTCGCCGAGGCTGTCGAGCTCGCTACTGGGCTTGCCGCCGAGCTGAAGGACGGCACGGGTGACGTCGACGTCGTCGTCGCTCCGCCGGCAGTTGACCTCAAGGGCGTTGCCGAGGTTATCGAGCAGGAGAAGGCCCCCTTCGCGCTTTCCGCTCAGAACGTGTACTGGGAGGAGGCCGGCGCTTACACCGGCGAGACCGCTCCTTGCATGCTTGAGGCCATTGGTGCCACGCACTGCATCATCGGTCACTCCGAGCGTCGTGACTACTTCGGCGAGACCGACGAGGACATCAACAAGAAGGCCAAGGCTCTGATGGCTCACGGCATCGTGCCCATCTCTTGCTGCGGCGAGTCCCTCGAGATTCGCGAGGCCGGCACGCACGTAGAGTTCGTTGTCGACCAGATCAAGAAGGACACCGCTGGCCTCGAGATCAGCGATCCCTCCAAGTACGTCATCGCCTATGAGCCGATTTGGGCCATTGGCACCGGCAAGACCGCTACGGCTGACGACGCCCAGGAAGTCTGCGGCGCCATCCGTGCTACGCTGGTTGAGATCTTTGGCGCTGAGACGGCAGCGGGCATCCGCGTGCTGTACGGCGGCTCCGCTAATCCGAGCAACATCGCCGGCTTCCTGGAGAAGGAAGACGTTGACGGTGCTCTCGTCGGTGGCGCTTCCCTCAAGGCTGACGGCTTCGCCGATATGGTGCGCTCCGCCATGGCGTAAGCTGCGACCACATTCGCACGTTTGAGGCTCGGGCTTCGGCTCGGGCCTCTTTTGTGCTTCTTGAGACAGATGGCGTTTTATTTACAGAGTTCGAGCGCGGTCTAAGTAGCCCAAGAAAACCCCTCTTAGTCCTCCCACAGGTACACGCGACACTCGTATGGACGCAGGAAGAATGCGTTGCCCTGCAGGGGCGCGTCTGCGTAATTCGCCAAGACGAGTTCGCCCTTGCGGAGGTCATAGTCATCCGAGGCAGAGTAATACGCGAGCTTGCCGGCAAACGAGCACACGACAAGCAAGCGTTGCCGTTCGCTTTCGCGAGCATAGGCGTAGAGCACGCTGCTGTGGTGCTTGAACTCGCGATAGTTACCGTTGCGCACGACGTCTAGCTTGCGACGCAGCGCTATGGCCTTTCGATAGAACGCGAGCAGCGAATCGGGGTCGGCCTCAGCGGCTTCCACATTGATGCTCGTATAGTTGGGGTTGATGGGGAACCACGGTTCAGCGTTTCCGGACCCGCCCACGAAGCCAGCGCCTTGGTTTGCGTTCCACTGCATGGGAGTGCGCGCATGGTCGCGCGTCGCGCGGTTGACCAAGCGCATGAGCGTGCCCTTGGGGATGTGCAGGTAGCGATAGCGACGGTACTGGTTGAGCGTGGACACGTCGGCCGACTCCTCCACGGATTCGAGCCGCGTGTTCGTCATGCCGATTTCCTGTCCCTGGTATACGAACGGCGTGCCGCACAGGAAAAGATAGCTCGCGGCAAGTGACTTGCCCGACTCTACGCGATACTCTTCGCTGCCGTAGCGGCTGATGATGCGCGGATGGTCGTGGTTTTCCAAGTACAGCGAGTTCCACGCGCCTTTCGCAAGCCCCGTCTGCCAACGGCTGAGCGCCTGCTTATAGATGCGCAGGTCGAAGGGGCGGGGAATCCACTCGGTGAAGAAGCAGTCGGCGCCCATATGCTCGAAGGTGAACACCATGTTCAGCTCTTGGTTGGGACCCTCGGCGCAGTACTCCAACGCCTTCTGCGGCGTGATCATAGGCGCCTCGCCCACGGTCATGCAGTCGTAGTGACTCAGCGCCCCGTCGCGGAACTCTCGCAGGTATTCGTGTACGCGCGGCCCGTGGTCGTAATACCTCATACCGCGAGCCGCCGGCTTGAGCGGGCTGTCGTCGGGCAGTTCGGGTGTCTTGCTGATGTAGGTGATCACGTCCTCGCGGAAGCCGTCCACGCCGAAGTCGAGCCAAAAACGCATGATTTTCTTGACCTCGGAGCGCACCTGTGGGTTGTCCATGTTGAGGTCGGGCTGCTTCTTTGCAAAGATGTGCAGGTACCACTGGTCGCGTGCGGGCTCATATTCCCAAGCCCCACCCTCAAAGAGGCTGTCCCAGTTGTTTGGAGGGGTTCCGCCAGCCTCGGGTGCGCCTGGGGTCTTTCCGTCGCGCCAGATGTACCAGTCGGCGTAGGTATTGTCGCGCGAGAGGCGGCTTTCTTGGAACCACGCGCACTCGTCGGAGGTGTGGTTGACCACGAGATCCATGATTACGCGCAGGCCACGCTCGTGTGCGCCGTTGAGCACCTGCCGGAAGAGGTCCAATGTGCCGTACTCTGGGTTGATGTCGTAGTAGTTGGTGATGTCGTAGCCGAAGTCCGCCTGCGGGCTTGGGTAGAGCGGGCTGAACCAGATGCCGGTGACGCCGAGGCTCGCTATGTAGTCGAGCCTTTCCAAGACGCCCCATAGGTCGCCAATCCCATCGCCGTTGCCATCGCAGAAGCTGCGCGGCCAGATCTGGTAAAAAACGGCGTCCTTGTACCAACTCGTTTGTAACATGGGGGCTCCTCTTCAGTGTCGAATGCATCGCGTGCCCATGATACCGCACATGGAACCGTCCCATTAGGAATATGAGACTGGTGGTTGGTGGGGTGGGCGGTCAATCGATTGAAGTTTCGTCCGACACTCTTCGCGACTGCGTCAGCCGAATCACCGTCAAGTGAGGCCCTGCCTATGCGTCTTGACGCTCTTGACGATGAGTTGGCAGAGCTGAGGTGTGAGCGAGACTGAGTTAGGCGAGCTTCGCTGGGAGATCGACTTGGCTCAAAACGCATCGTGCAAGAGGCGTTTCTCCTACACCGTCTCGCATCCCAGGGACTTCAGGGTGGATAAGTTGGGAGGCGTGGGACGATTTGGGGTAGTGTGAGTCACCGCTGCGGGATTGTCTGCTCTTCCTTAAGCACGGACTTCGGGCCTTGGTAGCGACGCCTTCCTTGGGTCAGTCTTCCGAACTCCACGGCCTGAACGGGGCAGAGGCTGATGCACGCCATGCAGTGAGTGCAGTCGTTGCCCCACAGGGGACGACCGTCCCTCATCACGATGTTGCCAAGGGGGCATGCGGACGCGCACTTTCCGCAGGAGATGCAATCCTCTGACACGCGAAACGCCTTTGCCTTCATGAAGTGCTTGCAGTAGAAGTCGACGACGAGGACGCAAGCCGCGTACTCCCATGCCTGCATGCCGTCGGGCGGTAACGCGTCTCCTGCCTTGATCGTGTCGGCGATGCGCTCGATGACGGGCCGGGCGTTCTCGATCCTCTTGCGCAGCTGCTCGTCTTCTCGCGCTTGGGCCAGAAGCACGTAGTTCTGTGGCATGACGACGTTGATTGCTCCCTGATACAAGAGGCTCTTCTTCGCGGAAAGCCTCCGGCAGTACTCGGGACTCCCTCCCATGCTGGCGGCGCTTGTCATGATGAAGTACGCCTTGGCATCTCGCGGAAAAGACGAGCGCTTCACGAACTCCATGAACGGTTTTGCGGGGGCCGAGACGTAGACCGGCGAGACAAAGACGTACGGCCCCGGCTCCTCGAAATCAGCTGGATGCCCGTCCCTCGTGTACTCGCTGATGTTGACCAGCTTATCTCCCGTCGCTTCCGCGATGAGCTCCGCGACGTAGCGGCTGTTGCCCGTTCCGGTGAAATACAGGACCATGCTATTCACCGCTTTCGTTAGCGGAGCAGAACATGCAGGTCCTCAGGAACTCCGCAGTCTTCTCGTCGCCGATCATCTTTTTGAATTGGTTGACTGCCGGACCGCCGTTCGAAATGAGCGACTCGGTGAGCTCGGCATTCTTCGCCTTCTTTTCGTCAGGGTCGCAGGGCTGGCAGCCCTCGAGCAGCTTGAAGTAGGTCGTGCTGAACTCTTGGCCGTAGTCGTTCAGCTGCTCCTTAAGCTTCTTTCCCTTCTTGTGGTCGGAAGACGGAAGGAGCAGGCTGCTGTAGGGCTTCTCCTCGGCCTCGTATCCGGGTAGCTCGGCATGCCGCGCCTTCACGGCTTCGAGCTCGTCGAACGTGGGATGCGTCAGCGTGGTGTCATAAACCTCCAGCACGAGCGTGGTGTTGCCCATGGCCTCGACGACGTCCATGCTCAGGATGGGAGCGTCGATATCGACGGGCGAGAAGACCACGGTCTCCATCTTCATCAGCCCAGCCATGCCGCTCATGGTCATGATGAAGAGCTGCCCGGCGCCCTCCGCCTCATAGACTTGAGTCTGGAACGTCATTCCCTTGCCCTTGATGGTCTTGAACTCACCGACCTCGCGCTCGGTCAGGTTGAACGCTCGCCGTGCGTCATCGTATGCGTACTCCCGCATGGGTTTCGGGGCCTTCCTGCCCTCGTAGAGGCCCTTCA
>ONMP01000003.1:13404-88195 GCA_900318935.1 uncultured Actinomycetes bacterium | reverse complement strand
CCGCCGATGAGCGGGAGCTTCTTGGCCATGTAGGCCGCGAGCTCGGTCTGCGGGGTGATGGGGTAGCCGAAGAAGAAGCGACAACCAGCGCGCATGGCCGCCTCGGCCAGCACCTCGTTGCCCTTCATGAGGACGCGCTCTTGCGCCTTGTTTTGCTCTGCCATTTACTTCACCACCGTAATCGCGACATCTGGGCAGGTGGCATAGCAAGACGAGCAGCCGATGCAACCGTCCTTCACCTGCTTTGCGGGATGATAGCCCTTAGGCGTGATGTGCTCGGTGTCAAGTGCGAGCACTCCCTTCGGGCAGGCGGCGACGCACAGGCCGCAGCCCTTGCAAAACACGTCGTCCACAATGATACGTGCCATTCTCCCTCCCTCTCTCTCACTAGGGTTTATTGGCAAACAGCCATTATAGGACTAGTTAGAGCACGCCATGGGAGGTGCATCAATGTTTACAAAAGCGGCGCGTAGCGTTCACCTTTAACTGAGATGTGACAGAGGGAACTGTCCCCCGGGTACCGGGGGAACTGTCCCCCCAGTACCTTACTTGCGGGACATCCCGGCGGCGGCAATCGCTATGCCGGCGGCGGCGAGCCCTGCGGCTGCAATGCTGCTCGGGTCACCGGTGTTGGGCGTCGAATTCTTTGACCCATTCGCGCTGCTCGACCCAGAACTCGAGCCACCCGCACCAGAGCCGGAGCCGTTCGAAGTGGAACCGTTGCCACCGGAACTCTCTCCCCCAGTACCAGCGGAGGAGTCCGATGTCGCCCGCACGGAGACTGGGGCGTCATGGAACCTCGCCACGTCCACCGTACCCGCATCGACCGCCACCATGTCCATGGGAATCTCTGTCGGCGGCAGGTGAAACTCGATGTCATCCTCTGCTTGCGCCGTGATACCGGCCGCCACAGATGGATTTCGACTGACGAAGGTAACCTTGTGCTGGCCCTCCCATTCACCGGGAATCAAAAGCTCGATGGCGTATACCGAAGTCTTCCCCGGCGGGAGTGCAAAGTCGTCCTCGGTATTAGTGAACGTCCCATCGTCGTTGAGCTGATTCCAGTTCGACTCCACCATCGTATTTGCGGCGAACGTCAACCAGCCACTGGCCTGCTCAACGCCACTCTCAAACATCGCAATCTCGCAACCCTGCAGATACGTGTTGCCATCATTGCGTAGGGTAACGTAGAAGGTACAGGTCTTGCCCGGCGTTACGAACGGCTCGGGGGCCTCGGCACCCAAGGCCGTCACCGTGCGCACGAAGGGGATGGAGGTATACCAGAGAATTCCTCCGTTCTTCTGACGGTCCACGAACTCGGAACTCACTACCGTAAGCGCGGCATTCGTCCCGCTCAGACTCACGAGGTCGTCAATGCAGTGGTCAAGGTCAGCCATGATGAACGGATCGGAGAATTGCCCGTTCCTCAAGCGAGCAGCCATGAGGTGACTCTCGAACTCCTGCGGCCCATCATGTGGCTCGCCATTCTCGTCCACCTCGAGCGCGCCCTCTCCCACACGCGATTCAGGCCAGTAGATGAAGTCGCCCCACACCTTGAAGGACGCGATACCAAAGTTCGACGGTCCAACCTTGGAAAACTGCATCGTGAACGCATTGACATCTTGGTCGAACTTGACGAGAGCCGAGGAGAGCTGGCCATCTACCGCCTCATTCTGCTCGCTTCGCTCTGTGGCAAGGAAGCGTTGGCCCGAATTGTCGCTGACCGGCCTCAGATCCGTCGCATGCAGCCGTATGCGCGGGTCGATTGAACCGAGGTGTTGGAAGGTCACCTTCCAACTGCCCTGGCTTATGTCGCGTGGACCCATCCGTATGATATTCAATACGAAGTAGTAGGCCAGCTTTGCGCCACGCGCCATGAATGTAATCGAGAAACTATTGCTAGGCCAGAATATCAGCTCGTACGTGGATGGATCGAAGGGGGTTCCCAGGAGCGAATCCAAGAAACGAGGTTCCAGCACCAGGAATGTCTTGCCAACCTTCTCTTGATCGCCTGAGTAGGCAAGGATGAGCCCCATTCGCACGGTAACCTTGCTGCTATCGCTGCTCAGGACATTCTCTTTCGTATCGGCCATGCGGTCGAGGAAGCTGATGGTAACGACCGGTTTGACTCCCTCAGACTTGGAGTAGACATTGATCTGAAGGCTGGATATGCAGTGATACGCAGGGAGATCGGAAGACGAGCCATAAACCTTGCTACCCGCCCAAGACACTTTGGAATGAATCGCGCTGAACGGATTGCCCCCTTCTTTGCCGTTGTGCCGGAACTGCACGCAGCTGAACACCAGCTCGGTGGCAGCGGAGGCAAGGCTGTCGGTATGCCGGACGCCGGAAACGAATGCGACGCGCAGTATGAAGCCCCCCTCAGCCAATTCGGGATCGGAGATAACCCCCGCGAAGGGCGACTTGCTAAACGTGTCCGAAATCGCCGAAAACTCGTAGTCGCACACGTCGGCGCGAGAGATGCCGACAGATTTGTCAAACTCGAAGTCGAGCACCTGCCTCGTACCCGAGGCGCGGAAGGGTCCACTGAGTACCGTCGCAATGAGACGCGTGCGTGGCTGCCCGTTGACGACGACGCTGCCCAGGCGAAGCAAGAGACCCTCGCCGTTGACATCGACAACCTGCACGCGAGGGTTTCCGTACGTGAGATGTTGCATCGCTTCACTGGTGGACTCGAAGAGCAGCGGCCTATCAGCAATCGGCTGAATGCCGCCCTTGGCCCCGATGCCACGAACGCCCAGCTGCGTGTCCGCCAAGGCCGAAAGACCCATGCCCTGTTGCTCCCACACAGGCTCGTATTCGGGAATAGGATAGGTGGGGAAGGGCATCGCCGAGGTCGTCTCGGGCTCGGAGTCGCCCGTCTGGGCACCGTCGGCAGACTGCTCGGGCTGTTCCTCGCCGACGGGTAGGGCATCGCCCGCCTCGGGCTGTTCCTCGCCGACGGGTAGGGCATCGCCCGCCTCGGGCTGCTCCTCGCCGACAGGTTGAACGTCCGCCACATCCGCTTGGGCGGCAAGGCCCGCGCCAGCCGCCAGGAGACTCTCAGCCTGCGGCCCACCCTGCTCCCCTTCTGGCTCCAAACCTTCGGAATCCAGACCTTCGGACCCCAGGCCTTCGGACTGAGTCGCTCCGTCTTCCACACGCTCCGTTGCGCTTGCCGAACCTTCCATCGGAGCAGTAGCGCCTTCCTCGCGCACGTCAGCAGTCTCGCCCTGCGCAGCCCCCTCCTCCTCCGGGGTCGCCGCATCGGGCATCTCGAGCGTGTACATCACGCAGGGGATGAACACGCCGTCCTGCACCTCGATGGCATCCTCAACGTACGTCTCCCTCAGCACAGGACCGGGTATGGTCTCGTCGGATTGCCCTGAGAGACCGCCCTTGTAGGTGAACTCCTTCGACTCGAGCAGCATCTCATCGGTGACGGGCCGCATGTCCGCCAAGAACTCCTCAAGAGAAGTGGGGCTCTTCGACGGCAGCTCTTGATCGTCGGCCTGTGCCTTGGTCCCATTCATCCAGTTGTTCTTCCAGTTGTTGTCCTTGCCTTCCCACAGGCTAAAGACCTTGGTAAAGAGGAAGAACTCGATTACGAGGTCCGCATTGAGCGAGTAGCCCAGGATATAGTGCGGCAGCGGATGAGTTTTGGGGTCTAGTTCGCCACGATACGTGATACCGAGGAACGCGGTGAAGGTGAAGGATCCACGCACACTGATGGACGCAATGCCCTTGACGCCCACGCCAATGGACAAGGCCGGACTGATGACAAGGGTGAAGCTGAGGCCCGTGTTGGTGAAATCCCACCGATAGCGGTCGAAGGACCTGATGGTATCCCAGAGGCTCGGCTTCTTTATCGCTGGGTCCGGGGTCACGTACAATCCGCCGCCCAACGAAACAGTAAAGCTGGAGTTGACCGAAAACTGGACGAGAACGGGAATTGGCCCCGCGAAGAAGTTCTCCGACATGCTGAACGCAAGAGCAATGACGACCTGACCGACAAAGTTGCCCTGGAAGGTCGCCTTCTCTCTGTCCCACTTCGCCAATGCAGCAAACTGGAGATTGCCCGACGCCTTGAAGGTCCTGCTGTATTCGATTTGGCGAAAGGCGCCCTTCCTATCCATGGCGGCGCCTGTCTTGTCCAGGGTCTTGGACATCTTTTCCCCGAGCTTGTTTATTTGATCCTCCACCGACTTGCGCGGGAAAAACTTCCAACCGTTCTCTTCTGGTTTGCCACTATCGTTCACGTAGCCCCATGCGGGAGTCTTGAGCGTCAGTTGCACATATCCGAAAGGGTCGCCGTAGATGTTGATGGGAAACTCCGGCAACCACATGCTAAATGAGTCGCTGCCGCCCAAGGGGAACTGCGCTGGAAGCTTGAACTTGAGGCCGCTCGTCTTGTTCGTGCTGATGGGAGCAGCAACCTCGTCGCTAGATTGCTTCAAACCATCAAAGACCGCCTCGATCACCTTGAGATGAAGGGGGAAGTCGTAGGTAAGCCGGTTATTGGTCGTGACCTCAATGAGGAAGTCCCTGTCAGCCGCCAGCGCATGCGAGCTCGTCGTGTTCAAGAAGTCTTGGGCGAAGTTGGCCGTGAGCACGCCATTGCTTGGACGAGCTTGGACGGCACAGCATTCCTTGCCGCTCTCGCGCTCAACGAGTCGCACCGTGGCATCGCCATCATCGGGAAGGTCGTGCACGCTGACGGAGAGGGTACGTTCCTCGGTATTGCTAGCGCTCGAATTGAACTCGTTCTCTGTATAGAGCACGTCCCAATCGCTGAAAGTGGCCATTGCCGGGTATGGAAGGCCATCGGTCAACTGACGTGTGGGAGCGATGTGGCCTTGGCCTCCCTCGATGCGCATGATGCCCGTAGTATAACTGCGGTATCCGTCACAAGTGACTTCCACCTGTCCGTTGAAGTTGAACGTTTTAAGCTCTGCTAGATTGTCCGGGTTTTCCGCAAGCTCGCTTATGTCGAGCGTCAGCTGACCGTCCTCTTTCGTATATCCATCAGCGACTTTCTGGTTGTAGCGTGAGGTCACCTTGACGTAAGCACCGGGAACGGGTTTCTTTTCTTCACTGCCCATGTCCACGACTAGGAAGCCCACTTCGGACATCTTGAGCACGATAAGCAAAACACCAGCTTGATCGGTGGGTTTTTCGAGCGTCCCACCGTGCTCCTCGCCCTCGGGTGCCGACGTTGCCGCCAGTGCCTCCTGAGGTGACGTGGTGTAGAGCACGCCACCAAGAATGGCAGGCAGTGTAAGGAATGCGTCAGACGCTAGTCGGACAAAACCGCGACGGGAGAGGTTCGATGCCATGGGTGCTCCTTGGGTTCGTTGGGCAACGGAGTGTACCTACCGTGACATCCTCTCATATCTGAATGGGTACGCAACAACAAGTCGCCAAGAGGATACATAGCCCCGTCATGCGACCCAAGACTTGCCTAGCGTCAATATTCGCATTACCATGTATAGTCCTTTAGCGCCTCAGAAAGGACGGCGGCCATGAGCACCTATGCCATCAGCGACGTACACGGCTGCTTCGAGCAGTTACAGGCCCTTTTAGATAAAGTGTCGCCTTCCGCAGAGGATCATGTGTACGTGCTGGGTGACCTGCTTGACCGCGGACCACAGTCCGCCGAGGCACTCGTTTGGGCCACGACCGAGGCGCCGAAGAACTGCCACTTCATGCTCGGCAACCACGAAGACATGGCTGGTTGCGTCGTCTGCCGCAATCCCGTGGACATCAAGCTGAGTTCCGGCTGGGGCAACGAGGATCCTTGGGGGTACAACGGTGGGTGGGAGACCGCCGAGCAGCTGATGAATCGCACCGATCCCGACTGGCGACGCGACGTACTCGTCCCTTGGCTGAGGCAGCTCTCCCCTTACAGCGTGGTAACCGTCGGCGAGCGTGAGCTCATGCTCGTACACGCGGGATTCGACCCGAGCGAATGGGACGATAAGGCTCGCTTCTGGTGCGACCAGATGACCGATAAGCTCGCGCACAGACAACAGGTGGATGTGGGCCACGGCTTCGGCAAGCAGCTGGAGCAAGACATGATCTGGGCGCGCGAGGGCTGGTACGACTACACCGGCGACATTCCTATGGTGACGATATTTGGGCACACGCCCACGGTCTATCTCACGCGACAAATGGAGATGGAACGCCGCTGGTACAGTAGTCCCCGCGAGGCTGACACCGCTCTCGACGGTACGTGGTTGAGCACCGTCCCCACCGAGAGCGGTCGCATCTGGCGCAACGAATCCTATGGCAACGCGCGCATCGACATCGACTGCGGATGCGCCTACGGTGGCAGACTCGCGGCACTCAGGCTTGATGACATGGAGGAGTTCTACGTAGACGGCCTCACAGACTAGTGAGGCCGGATGCCAATCTCTTCGAGCGTCTAGGAAACGTCCTGAGAAGCCACCTCATCAGCGCTGACGCATGACGGCTGCTCAAAGCCCTGACTCTCGTCGGCGCTGACATTGCTATCGGCCGCGACCGATGCGTTCTCCTCAGCCTCAGCCTGCTGCGAGGACTCGACGTCCTGCCCGGCCGTCGTGTCCTCCGCAGCGGACTGCGCTGGCGCGTCAGGATTTGACTTGCCACCGCCAGCAAACGCCACGGAGTCGGGAACCGTCGACTCGACGGCCTTGTTTGATCCCACGATCTTGTAGAACTCCGACGACGACTCCTTCGTGGCGTCGAGCGGAGTAACAAAGTCCTCGTCAATCGGGAAGAGAATCGATCCGTTAGTCTCGTTGGAGCGGCCCTCTTGCTCGTTCACGTACAGCACATAGTTAAGATAGTCCACGACGAAGGAGACAGACTTCTCGTCGCCATCTCCTGAGTATTGAGTAAAGCCATTGGCCTGACTGATTTCGGGCCCCTTTATGAACTTGGCTTCGAAGTCGCTCGTATCTTTGTACAACTTGACACCATTCTCGTCGACGGGAGAGACGTCGGCTATAACCTGGTCAAGTGTTTCGCCCTTGTGCATGCGCTCTAGGGCATCGTTTAGTCCCTTGCAGAGCTTCTCCATGGATACGCCTTCGATCTTTTCATTCTCTATGATGATGGCAGAAGACCCAGTGTTTCTAATGTTTACCAAATCTGACAGGTATAGCGTCGCCAGATAACCGCAAACATAAGCGGACGGCGTGTTGTCGATCTCTTTGTCCCCATCGTAACCGCTGCAAAAGCCTAGGTCGTAATAGGCAGATTTGCCGTTCAGCTTGCCGTTGAGGTAGTTATCGAGAAGAGTTCCCCTCGAATAGTTGTCATCCAACTTGCCTTGTGTGTTTGTCCTCAAACCGTCGAAGACATCTTTGCGATACTGATAGACGTTTTGCACCGCAGAGGCCGACCCCTCAAAGAACCAGCTGGGAAATGCGAGCTTGGCAAACCGGTCATTCGCATCCTTATCTATCAGCCCGCCATTTTTGTCGAAAATGTAGTCACTGGTCTTTAGTACTCCAGTCATGCCCGTACGGTTGTAGTCATCCATGAAAGCGTGGAACAGCTCATGCACTAAGGTGTTCTCCAGGTTTCGTACGCTCTCCCCATCGCGCGAGAGAACGAGCTTGCCCGTGTTCGCATCATGAACGGGCTTTTCGTTCTCTGTGACCACCAAATCGTCTATGTTCACGGCCATCAAATAGCAGTACTTGTAGACGTCCTCTTCCTTGACAGCTTTGTCCGTAACATACGCGAGTGACCTGGGTGAGGCGGTCTCGTGCTCTGACAGGCCGTCCTTGTCGCCCTCTAAGTAATAGATGTACAGCCCGATTTGCGTGCCTATCTCGCCGTTCTCGGACGCGGTGCGGAACGCGGGAAAGCTGTTGAGCAGCAGCTCGACCGCCTGGGGCTCCAGCCTGTCAAAAATGAGGTCGATGAGCCACTCCAGATCCTCGACCGAGAAGTTGTCCTTTGCCGTCTGGGCACAATAAACGCCGACGGTGGACCGCTGGTCCTCACTATCGTCGCCACCGAGCCCCTGCCACTCCTCCGGTGTGGACTCGTCTGAGGCGCCTGCCGTCGCAGGACTCACGTCTGCCGAAGGGCCTTCGGCCGCCGCAGAGCTTTCGGCCGCCGCAGAGCTTTCGGCCGCCTCGCCAGCTCGCCTCTCAGCCTCGTCTCCCCGCACCGCATCGAAGAAGTCCCTGATCGAGGCGGGCAGGATGTAGGTGACGGCCGTGGCGGCGTTGTAGACGGAGACGATCTCATTGCCCCCGAAGAGCTCGGTAAGTGAGTCGGAGAGGGAAACCTGGTAGGCATCGCCCTCAATCGCATAGCCCTCGGGAACATAGAACGCGAGCGCGGGCAGGTACGACCTGCCCTCCTCAGCCTTAGTGGCGAGCGAGAGGTCGTCGCGGACCCACAGGACGGGAATCTCCCACGAGACGCTCGGGTCTGCGGAGACCTCCGCCGTGCCGTCCAGCGCCGCACCGATCTCGGGCGCCGCGACCCCGTCGAGAGCGACAGCGCAAACGACAGGATACGTCTGGCAATGCTATGTGACATGGGTTGTTCCTCCTTGGATTGGCGTAGCTGCATATGTCATAACTATAACGCCTTTGAATCCCACTGTCCGAGGAGATGTGCGTATGGGACCATCCCCCTTCGATATCTCTCCTGTGAGTAACCGAGCCGGAAAACAAAAGCGAAAGCCAATACGGTGA
The DNA here is from genome assembly GCA_900318935.1 of uncultured Actinomycetes bacterium. GTDB lineage: Bacteria > Actinomycetota > Coriobacteriia > Coriobacteriales > Atopobiaceae > RUG440. The sequence continues at coordinate 79,493 of ONMP01000003.1, read as the reverse complement.
TGAGCGCCTGCTCGCCTTTGCCGAGGGAATGCGCTCCCTCGGACCGCAGGCATTCATCGAGGAACTGCGCACTGACGTCTCAACATGGGCAGATGGTGCCGAACAGTCAGACGACATTACAATCCTTGCCCTGGAGCTGCGCGACACCGCAGGTGACTAAACGCGAGCGCACGCAGCATCCAGGGGATCGCCTATGGCCACAGCGACCTTTTCCGATAGTTTCGAGCACGGGCACGCCCTTCTCAGAGCATGGCAGCTACACCGCGCACGCGATCGAGACGCTCGGCAATCCACGTCTTTATTACCGCCTGACGGTTGATGCCCAGTCTTCTGGCTTCATCGTCAAGGGCTTCAACCATCCATGTCGGAAAGTCCACGTTCACGCGCTTAAGCTCCAGATTGGGTCGCTCCCCGCGCTCCATGTCAAAATAGTCGAGCACGTCTTCTCCAGCGTCGAAACGCTCAAGCAGATTTTCTTCAGTTGTTCTTGTTACGCACATACGCTCTCCTCTCCCTTTCTGTCGACCGTCGCGCCGATATGATGCGTATCGCGTCGCCCCTCTTTGTATGGATAACTGTATATAGCATGCAATACGCTTGTCCGATGGCCATCAGGCGCTTCTCTCCACGCCTTCTCGCATGAAGGACGAGGAGATTGGGGTCGCGCCATATCTCAATGACCTCCTCAAAGCTAACGTGATGCTTTTCTTGGTTGGCCTTATTCTTCTCCTCGTCGTATATGAAGCGCATATATACCTCCAATATGGCTACTATATACCTATATTATAACACCAACCCATCAGCAATTGAAAAGAGACACGAAACCGCTCTTTAACGCATAAGAGAACGTCCCCCTGGTGGTGGCAGGGGGACGTTTGGAATTTCGCGGCATATAGTCTAGCTATACATCTTTAAAGCCTGGAAGAACGCTTCCTTTCGTAGGTTGTTGATCACGTGAACCGGCTTCAGCTGGTTTGGATTCGCCCCGTTCCAGATCCGAATGTCTCGATACAGCGCGTAGGTCTGCGGCTGCAGCAGAATCAGCTTCATGGGCGCCAAAACACCCGCGTCGATGAAGTGAGCGTAGAACTCATGGACATCGCAGAGCTCCTGACGGGAATGAGCTTTGACGAGCCAGCGGTGCCGGTCGTACGGGCGTAGAACGCGATGGGGGTAGGCCGTCAGGACGTTCTTCTCCCCATGAAGCATCCTGTCAACGTCTGTCGCATAGTCGTCAAAGTCGGTAAGGGGCACGACGCTCTTGTAATCCTGGAGAGACTTGATGCTAGAAAAGCCGTACTTCTGCCCATACTCGGTGTCCTCGTTGTCATGCACGAGCGACAAGAGCCTTCCCTCCGCAGTTTTTGCAGCGTTTTGGCAGTTTTGCTCAAATGTCTCTAGCAGACCCATGTCAGTCTCCTTGCTCGTTTTGCCGAATGATTTGCTTAAAAGCATTTCGGACTATAAACCGCCTTGTCCAACAAAAGTCCAACAAGGATCCCTCATACGAGCAGGAGTTCTCGCCGGCGCGGATGACCGACCAACGTAGCCAAGGCATGTGAATGCAAATGCGGGGCAACGGGAGGTCCTTTCTCCGTTGCCCCGCATCAGTGCTATTCAGTAAGCATCAGCCCACTCAGCCGCTACTCAGTGCCCAGCATCTCCTTGGTGGAGGAGGTGAACTGTGCGTTCGCGATTTCCTTGCCCTCATCAAAGGCAGCCTTGCGCTCGGCGCGCTTGGCCTTGAGCTCATCGAAGTGGGCCTTGATCTTTGACTTACGCTCTTCGCGTTTCTCGGCCCTCTCTGCCTTGCGCTCGGCGCGGAGCTGCTGACGAAGTTGGTTCTCGAACTCGGCTGTGGCCTCGCGGGCGAGATCGACCTCGTTGGCTACATCCACGGCAAAATGACGAATGATGGTGGTCTCATAAGCAGCAAAGGCAGCGTCGAATGCGGGCTCGTCCTCTTGGACCAGCGCTATGATGGCAGTCTCGCCGTCATACAGCTTGGCTGCGGTGACCTCGAGCATCGAGACGCTGTCGACGGCGTCCATCGAGTCGAACGTGCTACCAACAAGGGCTCCAGTGCCCGCACCAAGAATGACGCCAAGGGGGCCTCCCAGGATGCCCACAATCGACCCCATCATCATACCCGTCGCCGTGTCATCAGCAGTGACGGCGGCAGCGTCGAACGCATCGACGATTGTGATTGCGTCACCCTCACGCTTGAGCAACGACGCCTCGGCCACTGCATAACCATCACCGAAGGGCATGCTACGAATCTCGGAAAACGCCTTGTAGGCCTCGCTCTCGACCTCGAATATTGCGGTTACCACGTTCTCCATTTTCGCTCCTTTCGTTTGAAGGAAGATACGCGTTACGTACTGTAGCAGCTATTACCCACCAAGCATCTAGCAATGACGCACGACACGAAACTCACAGCGGACTAATGGACGAGCGAATCTGGAGCCACCCTCATATGCAGCACTGGAATGGGTACACTCCGCTCGTTCGTATGGCCAGCCTCCCGAAAAACTGACGGCAAGAAGGGTTGACGGGGTGCCGACCTTGTGCTAGCGTCCTTAGCGACGATTGGGAAGGACTGATTGTGAACCGTCAAGCGCTCAAACATTATTATCTGCTGCTTGAAGCCAGCCTAACGCTGGCACCCTTCATGCTACCAGTCCACGACGCCTGGGGAGGATCGTCGTAGCCCAACAATCACGCGAGTGCGAGATGCGCGGACTGGAAGCTATCCAGCCCGCGCCTTTTTTCGTCGCGCGAACAAGCGCCCCCGTGGCGGAAATGGCAGACGCAACGGTCTCAGAAGCCGTTGTCCCAAGCGGACGTCCGAGTTCGAATCTCGGCGGGGGCACCATACGAGGAAGGAGCAGAACTTGTTTACCATTGAAGGAAGCTACGAGACCGCAACCTGCTACGCGACCTGCATCGAGGAGGGTGCCATCGAGCAGATCCGCGCGATGTGCGACCAGCCCTTCGCCGAGGGCGCGCACGTGCGCATCATGCCCGACGCGCACGCCGGCGCGGGCTGCACCATCGGGACCACGATGCACGTGACGGACAAGGCCGTGCCCAACATCGTGGGCGTGGACATAGGCTGTGGCATGTACACCGTGGACTTGGGGCGGCGCGACATCGACCTGCCCGCGTTCGACGACGCATGCCACGCCGTGCCCTCGGGGTTCAGCGTGTGGGAGGGGCGGCGCGAGCGCTTCGACCTCGCGGAGCTGCGCTGCCACCGCGCGCTGCGCGACACGCGGCGGCTCGAGCGCAGCCTGGGCACGCTCGGTGGCGGCAACCACTTCATCGAGATCGACGAGGCAGACGACGGCAACAAGTATCTCGTGATTCACTCAGGTAGCCGCAACCTCGGCACCCAGGTGGCGTCGCACTACCAGAAGCTTGCGGTGGAGCTGCATCGGGGCAAGGAGGAGTACTTCGCCAAGCGCGACGCGATTATCGCCGAGTACAAGGCGGCAGGTCGTCGTCGCGAGATCCAAGACGCGCTCAAGCGGCTGCGCTGGGAGGGGCACGAGCCCGACGCACCGGCGGACCTGTGCTGGCTCTATGGCAGCTACCTCGAGGACTACCTGCACGACATCGCCGTGTGCCAGCGGTTCGCGCGACGCAACCGCGAAGTCATGGCGGAGGTCATCGTCAGCATGACGGGTCTTGGCGACCGCGACGCCTTCCACACCATCCACAACTACATCGACACCGACGAGATGATTCTGCGCAAGGGGGCTATAGCCGCGCACGAGGGAGAGTTGGTGCTCATCCCGCTCAACATGCGCGACGGCTCAGTGCTCGCGCGCGGCCGCGGCAACGCGGAGTGGAACTTCTCGGCGCCGCACGGGGCGGGGCGCGTCCTCTCGCGCACGGCGGCGAAGGAGCAGCTGAGCCTAGACGAGTACCGCGCGCAGATGGCGGGCGTCTACACGACCTCCGTCTCGGCGGCGACGCTCGACGAGGCGCCCGGTGCGTACAAGTCGGCCGACGACATCCTCGGCCCCATCGCCGAGGCGGTCGACATCGTGGAGCGGCTGCGCCCGATCTACAACTTCAAGGCCTCGTAGCTGCGTACCAAAGGGTGCCAACGTGCGCCTAAGTTCCCGCCCTTACGGATCTCCTCGAACCCCTGTACCCCTATGCTTATCGTCCTCGCCATGGCCGCCTCCCCTCGCGGTCGCCCCGCTACCAAGGAAGACGCACGTGGCGAGGCATGAGGAGCATCGGCTCGTCTTTCTCAGAGGCTTCGGGCATCTCCCCCACCACATCGGGAATGACGGTAGCCTCGAGCGGCAGACCGCACAAACGGGCAACCTCGCGCGCGAAGACACGCCCCCGCTCGACATGCTCAATCGTTGTCTCGTCCCCAAGATTCGAGGTGTTCAGGATGGCATCCGCCCGTAGGTGCGCATGCTCCTCGATGCTTGGCAACATCGCCGCTGCCTCTTCGGGTGTCTGCGTGAGCGCGCGGAAGGCCGAAACCACGTACAGCACCCGCGCGTCCGCCTCGCGTAGCTGAGCCGACCAGCGCCCGATGGTCGTGGCCCCGTCATCGTCTCCTCCCACGTCAAGGATCAGCCTCCGATGCTCCGGATCCGCCAGCGCGAGTTCGATGACCGCATCCAACTCGCCGGTAAGGCTCGGCGTGTCGAGCGTGGTGCGTGCGAGCACAGGCGCGATGAGGCGCACACCTGCGTCGGCAAGCAGCTCGGGATAGTCGCTCGAGCGAAAGTACGGATTCACGACGTCGAGGTCTGCGAGCGTCACCTCACGGCCAGCCGCGGCCTCAGCGAGCGCGAAGCCCAGCGCAACGTTCGTCTTCCCCACCCCAGCGTGACCCATGAGCACCGTTATTGGAGCAAGTTCGAGCTTTGCCATGTTCTTTCCTCCCATCAAGGATGAGCCTACCTCGGAGATACGCCAATGCGAGCGTAGCAATCCGGCCGCCGCCGCGCAAGGAAGGTGTCACAGGCCGAACTAGCCACTCACCCCTAGGGACACACACCCACCCGTGCACCGCCCCCCGTTTCCAACTTCAGGGCCTCGTAGCTGGGCTGAATCAACGAGACACGCGAAAAGGATCGCCCTTTCGGTGCCCCTCTACGCTTGCGCTATTCTTTCGTGGACGGACCCGCGAAAGACCCACAGGACTCCCAACGAGAGCATCGCTGCCATCGCCGATGTCACCGGCAAGTTGAACCAGATGCCCGTGAGCCCCCACGGCGACAGGAGCATCAGCACGAATAGCGGACACACAAGCGCCTGCCCGATGCTCACCAGCGTGGCGAGGCGCGATTGCCCCACCGCCACCATATATGCCTGAGTCGAGAAGGGAAGCCATCTCACCACAAGCGAAGTGCCGAAGGCGCGCAAGGCAAACACCGCCTCGCCCATGAATTCCGCCGTTGCCCGAGGCACAAAGACATGCACCACAAGCTCTGGCACACACAGCACACCCACCATGAACACGCCCGACATGAGCGCCGTCGCCACAAAGCAGCACCTCTCCAGGGCCTTGACGCGAGCGAGATTCTTTGCGCCCCAGTTGAACCCCACCGCCGGCTGCATCGCGTCCACCGTCCCGTACATGAGCATGACGATCAAGCCATCGACGAACATCAGCACACCATATATAGAGATGGCGTCCTCACCGCCCAATGCGAGCAGGACCACGTCAAACACGACGGAGGTCACGCGACCGGCAACGTTTTCCAGGAACTCCGGCAATCCATTGCGCACGATCTCGCGCATGAGCGACCAGCTCCAGTGAGGGCGCACGAACGAAAGGTCCATGCCTCCACGAAGGAACGGATACAGCGCGACCATCACCGCCAAGACCATAGCGATGCAGTACGAGAGTGCCGACGCACCTACACCCATGTCCATCACGCCCAGCAGCACGAATTCGATGGCGGCGCCCGACGCTGCCATAAAGACGTTCGTCCAAAAACTGCGGCGAATGCGACCGCATATGCGCAGATAGTTATCGGCTGAGAAGCCAATGGACGTGAGCGGAAGAAAGGCGGAGTACACGCGCAGGTACAGCGTGGCCTGGCGCGCAAGCTCACCCGTCGCACCCATGGCCGCCATTATGTACGGTGCGGCGACAAGGAAGAAGAGCCCCGTCGCGAGACCCGTACCGACGTTGAGCAGGCAGGCGCAGGTAAAGATATTGTTTGCCTTGTCGCGCTCTCCTTTGCCATGCGCGATGGAGATGGGGACGGACGACCCGCCAAATGCGAAGTTGATGATGACAAACGGCATGGCAAGGTTGATGGCGGCAAACGCCGTCTCGCCCACAAACTGCCCCACAAACACGCCGTCAACAAGGTCGTACAAGGATGACACCAGCATCCCCAAGCCCCCAGGCAACGCCGCCGTCAGAAAGAGGCGCAACGGCGGCGTCTGGGAAAAGAGCTCTTCGGATGAGGTAGCCATAGGCACTCCGTCTAGCCCACTACGCGGTCTCGATGTTTGCCGCCTCGTGAAGGTTGAGCAGGTCGACTGCCTCCTCGCGCATCTTGTACTTCTGGATCTTGCCGGCCTCGTTCATGGGATAGCCGTCCACAAAGACGACGTACTCCGGCACCTTTTCCTTGGCAATGCGAGCGCGGCAGAACTCCTTGACCTCCTCGGCCGTCGCCGTCTCGCCCTCGTGCAAGATGATCTCGGCGCAGACGACCTCGCCGTAGACCTTGTCGGGAACGCCGATGACCTGCACGTCCTTGGTCTTTGGGAAGGTGTAGAGGAAGTCCTCGATCTCCTTGGGGTAGACGTTCTCGCCGCCACGGATGATCATGTCCTTGACGCGGCCGGTGACGCGGTAGTAGCCGTCGGGTTGGCGCAAGAGGATGTCGCCGGAATGCAGCCAGCCGTCCTTGTCGACGGTCGCGGCCGTGGCCTCGGGCATCTTGTAGTAGCCCTTCATCGTGTTGTAGCCGCGGCTGCAGAACTCGCCCGGCTCGTCGTCGCCAAGCTCTTCGCCCGTCTCGGGATCGATGATCTTGCACTCCACACCAAAGATGGGCAGGCCGACGGTGGCGACGCGCTGTTCGAGCGTGTCGGTGGTCTTGCTCATCGTGGTAGCGGGGCTGGCCTCGGTCTGGCCGTAGGTGATGCAGATGTCGCGCATGTTCATCTTTTCCACGACCTCGCGCATCTTTTCGATGGGACAGGGGCTGCCAGCCATGATGCCCGTGCGCATGTGGCTGAAGTCCGTCTCCTCGAAGGCGGGGTGGGTGTTCATCATGGCGATGAACATCGTCGGCACGCCATGGAAGCAGGTGATTTTCTCCTTGCTGATGCAGGCCAGCGACTTGCGCGGGGAGAAGATGGGAATCGGGCTCATCGTGGTGCCGTGCGTCATCGACGCCGTCATGGCCAGCACCATGCCGAAGCAGTGGAACATCGGCACCTGAATCATCATCCGCTCGCCCGTGGAGAGGTCCATGCAGTCGCCGATGGCCTTGCCGTTGTTGACCACGTTGTAGTGCGTGAGCATGACGCCCTTCGGGAAGCCGGTCGTGCCGGAGGTGTACTGCATGTTGCACACGTCGTGCTTGTCGATGTTTGCGCAGCGGCGATCGACCTCGGGTTGCAGCTGCGGGGAACCCATCGCCAGGGCCTCGCCCCAAGAGTAGCAGCCGTCGTGCGGCCCGTCGATGGTGATGACATTGCGCAGGAAGGGCAGCTTCTCGCTCGCCCACTCGCCGGGTCGCGACCCCACGAGCTGGGGAATGAGCTCGTCCACGATGTCCAGGTAGCTCGTACCCTTGTAGGAGTCAATCATGACCAGCGTGTTTGTGTCGGACTGCTTGAGCAAGTACTCCAGCTCATGAATCTTGTAGCCGGTGTTGACGGTGACGAGCACGGCGCCAATCTTTACCGCCGCCCAGAAGGTGAGATACCACTGCGGGACGTTCGATGCCCAGATGGCGACCTTGTCGCCGGGGCGCACGCCCAAGGCGATGAGCGAACGCGCGAACTCGTCCACATCGTCGCGGAACTGCGGATAGGTGCGCACATAGTACTCGCCGTTCGCATCCGGCTCGGGATTGTAGTGGCTGTCCGGCTCGGTATAGCGGAAGGCGTACTGCTCGGGATACAGCTCGCAGATGTGGTCGAGCACCTGCGGGAAGGTGTGGTCGATGAGGTGCTCCTTGGGCCAGGGATAGGTGCCGTCGTTGGTGAGGGAGTGCTGCAGCTCGCCCTCCCCCGCTGCGGGAGTAGCGATTGTGCGCCGGGGCTCTGCAAGGCGGGTGACCACAGGCGCGGCCTCGCCCTGGAAGTATGAATGCATGTAGTTGATGAACTGCGGAAAGACGATGCCCGGCTCGCCCTTTGCCACCTCACGCGCCCAGCGCCGGGGCCACTCGAACGAGAGATATCCGTCGTAGTCCGCGTCGCGCAGCGCGTCAAACATTTGCACGAGCGGCATGTCGCCCTCGCCCATCATGCGATACACGATATTCTCGTCCAGCATCACGGAGTCTTTGACCTGACAGTAGCGCAGGTACTTGCCGAGATTCGCAATCGTCGTCTCGGGCGACTCGCCAAAGAGGCGATACGGGTGTTGCAGGTCCCAAAGCGCGGCGACGAAGGGTGAGTCCACTGCATCGAGGACGCGGGCCAGACGGGCTGTGTCGGCGTAATCGGACTCGGTCTCGATGAGCACGCAGACGTCGTATACGGAGGCGAGGTCGCCCAGCTCGCGCAGCGCGTCGATTACCGATGCGTCATCCGTGATACCAGTGGGACGAATGTCGCGCGCAAGCAGCACGCGAACAAAAGGCGTGCCCATGTCACTTGCCAGCTCGAGGTAGTCCGCCACGTCCGACATCGCCTGCGCACGGCCCTCTGCGCTAGCCAACTCGCAGCTCGTCGAGAAGCAGGGAATTTCGAGGCCAAGCTGCGAGAGCTGGGCCTTGGTGCGGGCGCGCCGACGCGGAAGGAAAGGCTGCGCGGTTGGCGCGAAGTCGTTGCCTGCCACGCCGCGAATCTCGACGCCGTCGAAGCCAAGGTCCTTGGCCATGGGATAGATGTCGGTCCATACGTAGGCGGGACAGCCAATGGTAGAGAATGCGAGCTTCATGGGATTCTTCTCCGTTTCGGGGCTAAGGGGATACATTCAAACACAAAACACGTCTGCAAAAAGGGGTTATGGGCGCAACCGCTTGCATGCGGAAGCGCCTAAAGAAGCAGCAGGCTGAACCCTTGGGAGCGTGCTGTCGACGTTATGTGCGTACCAGTATCCATGGAGGTAGTTATACCACCCTCAACGCGCCGCACCCGAGCCTGTCACACGTGCGAAACATGGGACGTGAGGAGCGACCCGCCTCAAACCTGGGATACAATCATGCGCATTGCATACGGAAAAGGAGCCACCATGAGCCTCAACGCCACGCCCTCGGCCGAACGCGTCCACATCGGGTTCTTTGGTTGTCGTAACGCGGGCAAGTCGAGCGTTGTGAACGCCGTTACCGGGCAGGACCTCGCTGTCGTGTCTGACGTGGCTGGCACGACCACTGATCCCGTGCAGAAAGCCATGGAGCTGCTGCCGCTCGGTCCGGTCGTCATCATAGATACACCCGGATTCGACGACGAAGGGATGCTCGGCAAGAAGCGCGTGTTGCGCACCAAGCAGACGCTCAACCGCTGCGACATCGCCGTGCTCGTGGTGGACGCCACGCGCGGCCTCGGGGAGGTTGACCGACAGCTCGTTGGCATGTTTGAGGAGAAGCTCCTGCCCTACGTGATTGTGCTCAACAAGAGCGACCTGCTATCCAACGGCGTACAACCCACGCCGAATGCTCTCCACGTGAGCGCCCTTACTGGTGAGGGCATCCACGAGTTGAAGGAACGCCTCGGATCGCTCGCACCAAAGGAAGACCCCGGCCACCGCCTCTTGGGCGACCTCATCTCACCCGGCGCGGCCGTGGTGCTCGTGTGCCCCATCGACGAGTCCGCGCCAAAGGCCCGTCTCATCCTGCCCCAGCAAATGGCCATCCGAGATGTCCTTGACGCCGGGGCGACGGCGTTGGTTTGTCGCGAGACCGAGCTAGCTTCTACGCTCGAGCACCTCTCGGCACCGCCCGCCCTCGTCGTCACCGACAGTCAGGCCTTCGCAGTTGTGGCATCCATCGTGCCCGAAGACGTGCCTCTGACGTCGTTCTCGATACTCATGGCTCGCTATAAGGGCTTCTTGGCGACAGCCGAGGCTGGGGTCGCCGCCGTGGACGGGCTGCGTGACGGTGATCGGGTGCTCATGGCCGAGGGTTGTACGCACCATCGGCAGTGCAACGACATCGGCACGGTGAAGATACCTCGCTGGCTGCGAGCGCACACCGGAGCAAACCTCGAGATTGAGACCTGCTCCGGGCGGGAGTTTCCGGAAGACCTATCCCGCTACGCCCTCGTCATTCATTGCGGCGGCTGCATGACAAGCGAGCGCGAGGTGCGCTACCGCATGAAGTGCGCGCAGGACCAAGGCGTGCCCTTCACCAACTACGGAATCGTCATCGCGCGCATGACAGGTACCCTCGAGCGCAGCGTGCGCCCGCTTCGGAAGTCGCTGGCCTGAAATACACCGATGGCGCGAGTTCCGGCGCGGGCTAGAGGAATCTCTTTAGTAAGGCAATCCCTGCAGGTTTCGCTGTCCCATGAATTGCTCGAGGTAGCGCTGGTACTGGTCCATCTGCTGCTGTTCGAACGCCTCTTGCTCCTGCTTGGCCTCAGCCTGCTGCGCCTGAAGCAATTCGTCAGAGCCAAGCGTCACCACAGCGGTGTGCTCCTCACCGTCGCGTAAGAACTTCACCTCAACGTTGTCGCCCACGGAATGGGTGCGCACAGCGAGCAGAAGGCTGTCGGCCGAAGTCACATCAAGGTCGCCAACTTTAGTGATAATGTCACCGACCTGAATGCCTGCCGCCTCCGCCGGACCGTCTTCCGCAAGTTCAGCGACATAGGCGCCTTGGTCAGTAGGCAGGTTGTTGCCCTGCGCGTTTTGCTCGTTGACGGTCGCGCAAGAGAGGCCGATGTAGGCGTGCGTCACCTGCTCTCCGGCAATGACCTTGTTTGCGATCTCGACGGCATAGTTGCCTGGAATCGCGAATCCGATGCCGGAGAAGGACCCAGTGCCCGAGGCGTCCGCAAGAAGCGAGTTGATGCCTACGAGCTGCCCCTGGTCATTGACCAGCGCCCCACCCGAGTTGCCGCCGTTGATTGCCGCATCGACCTGGATGAGGTTGGTATAGAGCGTGTTGCCGCTTGCGTCGGCCATGAGCTGATTGCGATACAGGGCGCTCACGATACCGGTAGAGACGGACTGGTCGAGTCCCAGGGGGCTACCCAGCGTCATGACCCAGTCTCCCACCACGAGCTCGGAAGAGTCACCGACCTCGATGGGCGTGACGAGCGCACCGCCAAGCTCTGCGCGTATCACGGCAATGTCACTGGATGCGTCGCCGCCCACGAGCACGGCGTCATAGGTGTTGTTGTCGATGGTTACCGAGATCTCTGTGGCATCGCCCGCCACGTGCCAGTTGGTGATGATGTTGCCATCGGTGTCGAGAATCACGCCCGACCCGATGCCTGCTCCGCTGGGCGTCTCAACGTTGACCGACACGACGGAAGGCAGACACTTCTTTGCCACGGCTTCCGATACGGTGGTGCTCTCGGATGCGGGGGTGATATTGAGGGTCGAGTTCGAGATGGTTTGCGGCTCGGCCTGCTGCTGGGCGGACGTGGGGCCTACGACACCGGTGCCCAAGAGTGCAACCGCAAGCGCTGCCGAGACAGCGGCTCCTGCCACAGACCCTCCCAAGACGGCCTTCCAGGTGTTATTGGCCTGCTGACGGGTGGTGTAGGGGACCTGCGGTTGATGTACTTGCTGACGAGTCTTCTTCATGTTTTTGCCTTTCTCTTGTTGGCGTACATCCCTTGATTTACCCCTCGGGAGGCCAGATTCTCAGTGCCGGAAACGACTGCACGGGAGTGAAACAACACTATCAGTAAACTTAAAACGTCGGACACGCACTCAAATTTGGGCACGCAATTTGCTTTGCAGGCGCGTCATTTTTATTCGAGGAAAAAGGGCTAACTTTGCCATACGTGGGTATAATGAAAGAAGATTCTATGTATAGTATATATAGTAAGTATCGTCAGAAAGGAAACCAGAAATGCAACGCAGCAGAAGCCAAAAAGTACTCTTGGTGCTTTCCATCCTTAGCATCATCTCTGCCGTGATCGTCTTGGCAGGCGGTCTCATACTCATGGTTGGCGGCGCGGCCTTTGGGGCAGCTGACTCTGCAGAAGCCGCATCCGTACTCGAAGGGAGTGGCATCACCCAAGGCGAAGCAGGACTCCTTGCAAGCGGGGCTGGTCTCGTAATCATCTGCGAGGGCATAGTCGAACTGATCATGGGCATTTTGGGCATCCGTGCGGCCAATGACAACCGAAAGATTATGCCAGTGTGGGTGATTTCCATAATCGAGCTCGTTCTGTCCGCAATCAGCCTTATCACCACCATTGTCAACGGATCGTTCACCACCCAAAGCGTCTCGGTGATTGCCACCCTGGTCTTCGCAGGCCTCATGATGTGGATTGCGAACAACATCAAGATGGAAGCTGGCAGATAAACCCGAGCCTAGGCCGCGCATCCCTTTCGCCCCGTCACCGTACCGCAATGGGAATCGGTGGCCTCGATACTACTTCGTGACACCGATCATCTCGAAGCCCCTCGAATGCGAGATTCGAGGGGCTTCGCTTTAGGCATCCAACGACGATGGGTCCATCCGTTCGGCCTACCCTTGCCGACGCGATTCGACGCCCAGCCAGCATTGTCCACGAGCGAGCACATACAAGCATGACACTTGAATTAAGCCTCCACCCACTGCAAGCCCCGCGCCTCACATGGGTATAATCCTTTTTTCAACCTCTGGACCACGCTGAAAAGAGGTAGCCAATATGGGTGTTACGCTTTGCCATCTTTCGGCACTCGATGTGGTACGCATTCTCCGCGCTGAGAGTGTCGAGCTTTCAGAGCTGGATACAGCTCAATTGGCAAAGCCGTCCACATGGACAAGCAAGCGCTGGTGCGCGCGTGAGTTCGCAAAGAACGTATGGAGGTGGCCACAGCCCAGCCAGGCCCAACACCTGCACATTCTGATCGGGAATCGCAACGACCGCGTTCGGCTGTCGACCGTCGATTCGCATATCATCACGCGAAAACTCCCTAATGGTTCGATACTGCGTGTTGACGCCAACACCTGCATCGTGTGCCCTGAATTGCTGTTCGCGCAACTCGCCGAAGTGTTCTCGTTACCCACGCTAGTGATGTTGGGATATGAGCTGTGCGGACATTTTTCACGCAACGCGCTCGACCCCCTGAATGGCAATGTCACCATGGAGTTGAGCCCCGTGACAAGCGTTGACGACATCCGAGGATACCTTGCCTTGGTGCCCGGATTACGAGGTGTCATGCTCGCCCGGGAGGCGCTGAGATACGTATGTGACCACGCGGTGTCTCCGCCAGAGGCCCTGCTTGCGACCATGTACTCGCTGCCGGACGGCAGCGCTCCCAGATTTCGCTATCCAGATCTGCAATTCTCCTTTGCGCCGCTCGGCATCAACTATGACGGTGAAGAGGACCACCTGGACCTCGATGGACTCATAAAAGCTGCGCAACACGTCTGTTCGGCTGACGCCAAGGATGTTGAGGAAGCTCGTAGAGATTTGGCCGCGAAGTATGAGCAGGTCAGAGGCAAGGTCGTGGACGACAAGCTGCGCAATGCCCAGCTCGCCTCAAGCGGCAAAATCATATTTCCAGCAACCAAGGAGGACCTGAGCGATGGCGAGAGCCTCGATCGGTTTACGCGGCTTCTGCTTGGCTGCGCCAGCACGGTTTTTGGCGTCGATACCACCGAATGGATACAACGGCTCGACAACACCGAGGAAAAACGTGATCGCAATGCGTTGCTACGGGAGCTGTCGCCCGGCGGCATGCCGCGAGGTGCTTCTCACGGCGTTTTGTGACCACCGCGCGCACCAGTTTGGCCTCCATGTATGCCATGGTCACGTTCCCTGAGAAGCCATGCAATGCATTAGTGACACTTTGGTTTTGTGGAGACGGCAAAAGCCCAGATAAAAGTTATTTTTCAGGTTCAAATGCGCACTGTGTAAAATACACAGTGCGCATTTGAACCTGAAAAGTTTCCATCAACTGGGGTTTTGTAAAACTTTCAGTCGCAAAGGTACACTAATTTTGATGTGACTTGTCACGAGCAAAATGCGTACCCCGCATGGAGCATCCCAGAGCCGCTACTAGACGCGTCCCCAGGCTGTTTAGGGAACCATCTTTCAGAATGCCCATATCTTTACTGTATTACCTTGAGAGAAATCGGCCTCAAGGACCCACAAAGGACTATTGAGTCGGCCGCCCGGCTAGAAACAGCTCGCACAACCGAGTCCTTTGCGCGGCACAAGGTCGCGCGCATCCTTCGGAGTTGCCCATGCCTCACGCATCAACCTCGCCATGGCACGTATGCCCGCATAACCCCATAGTCCCGCACCTTCGACTATGTTTACAAAATGCTGCGTGCCGCAAAACCATGCTGCTTTTTGGCCAATAGCGAGCGTCCGCTCAGGGCGCTCACGCGAGGCAATGCGCAGCTCGGGCAACACGATGGACGAGAGCTGCACTTCAGGCGCATGAGTCTGCAACCAAGTCAAGGCAGGTGCATCCTCATCGGTCACAGCGTCAAGGTAGACCTCCCGCACGTTGAATCCGTGCTCCACCAACAGTCGGGCCAGACCAAGAGGACGAGGGTGCGCCGAGGCATCAATGGCTATGGGAGCATCCCCGACAGCGTCAAAGGTTTTGGCAAGCTCCTCCTCACAGCGAGCCACCTCTGCAGACTTATCAAAAACGTCGGTTTGCGAATCAGCAGCACTGATGCGGTGAACCGACATGCAAGAACATGAGACTTCCCCGCAGGAACCCTGACGCACGGTACACGGCATGGGGGACCCTGATGCGTCCGCGCTCACGTTTGGGCTGGTGACGCTTGTGGTTGGGCTGGCTACATTGGAAAACGGCACGTCGATGGGCAAATCGTCACCACCAAGCATATCGCGCAGCATGACGTACTGGCGAGCTATCTCTTCGTAGTCGAAGCTTGATGGCAAGTAGAGGTAACGACGCCCCAAACGCCGCGCAAGCTTCTCAACCCCGTATTGCGCACCTGGATACGTGCAGATCAGCGTTACAGCTCGGGCAAGACCCTTGAACTCGGCGTAGGTTTTGCAGTCCTGGACCTCAGCAACGCTATAGCCGCACTCCCTGAGCACGCCGCGCAACTCACAATCTGCATCAATCGCAAAGTCGCCCCCCAGCAAAGCAACAAGGCGATTGTCGGCCTCGCATGGCTCCAACGGGTCAAACATCGCTTTGCGCAGACGAGCGTCGGGGCTCAGGCGCCGCTTCATGATGGGATCCATGTAAGCCTCGACGAAGTCCACACCGGGGAACTCATGCCGCAGCTCGCGATACACGCGTGCCATGCTCACGCCAAGGAAGTGATGCGTACATACCGGAAACACGATAACACAAGGCGGCAACGCCTCACGAGCCTCGAGCTTGTGCAGTACGTCGGCAATACCCTCAAGCGTCACCTGCTCAACGGTGCCGCGTACGATGTCTGACTCCTTGAGGACCACGCACGAGAATCGCTCAGACGCACCCATTTCGGACGCCGTGAGCACCACACCACGCATGCAGTTGACGGCACACACGTATATTTGGTGCGCTTCCGGCACAAGCATGCCCACATGGACGATATTCCATACACCGTGGGCGGGTGGGTTAAACTCCAACTTGGAAGGAAAGAGAGCCACCGAAGTAGCCTCACCCGTCGTTGTCACCGATGGACCAAGTCGCTTGAGCATAAGTCCTCCCCTCTTGGACGTGAGTAGAGCAATGGCTGGCTGAGGAATCGCAACCCGCCGTATCACAGCTAGACGGACGCAGGTTTGGGTCCCAAGCCTGGAAGGGTGCTAACCTAACGTTACGGAGCCAAGGGCAGCACTAGAGGTGGCACCCTTGGCATCTCCCAGCAACCTATACTACGGCCTCAGCACCTCGTCCCCAAGGCTCTTAGCAGATGCGCGGAAGCAGCTCGCCGGTCGGCTGGGGCAGAAGCGTCTGCGTGCCAACCTCGGTATTGAGCACCACCCAACCAGGACGATCGGCCGTCACGCGCCCGATGATGGCAGCACCACCCGAATACGGACATGACCGCAGCGCCTCAACCAGCTCCGATGCATGTTCTTGTGGCGCGATGACCACAAGCCGACCCTCGCACGCAAGGTAGAGCGGCTCCAGCCCAAGCATCCGACACACGCCACCGACTGCAGGGTCCACCGGAATCGATGCCGCATCGAGCTCCACGCCCACATCGCTCTGACCAGCAATCTCGTAGAGCACCGTCCCCACACCGCCACGCGTCGCATCACGAATCACGTGCACGTCACGCGTCACTTCAAGCATGGCCTCCACGCTTGCCCACAACGGTGCACAGTCTGAGGTCACGTCCGCCTCGATGCCGAAGTCGTCACGCTCGAGCAATATCGTGCAACCATGCCGCCCCACATCGCCCGTTACGATAATCGTGTCACCAGGAGCCGCCTTGCTTCCTTCGGGAGATGCGCCTTCCATGACCTCGCCCACGCCTGTCGTGGTTATGAACACGCCGTCCACCTGCCCGCGGCCTGCGACCTTGGTATCGCCCGCCACGAGCGTCACACCCACCTCGGCAGCTGTCGCGGCCATCGCATCGGCAATCTGCTCGAGTTTGTCAAGTGGATAGCCCTCTTCGATCACGAAGCCGCAGGTCAGATAGAGCGGACGGGCACCCATGCAAGCGAGATCGTTGACCGTGCCACAAATCGAAAGCTTGCCGATGTTGCCGCCCGCAAAGAACGACGGCGAGACGATGAAGCCGTCCGTAGACATGGCCATCTTGCCACGCGGGGGCTCGAGTACTGCCGCATCGTCGGCAGTGAGCAGCGGACTCGCAAACCGCCGCGCAAACACGCGCTCGATAAGCTCCGACGTTTGTTTGCCGCCAGCACCCATCGCCAGCGTCACCTTTCCTGCTTCCATCGCACTCACAGCAGGTCACCTCCGTATTGATAATAGGCCGAACAAGACCCCTCGCCCGAGACCATGCACGCACCGACAGGATGCTGGGGCGTACAACCACGCCCAAAGAGCGGGCAATCACTCGGCTTGCACGCGCCTCGCAACACCTCGCCGCAACGACACGCCGGATTCGCACGCCCCTCGATGTGCGGCATGCCATGGACCCGGCGCGCGTCCACAGCCGCATACTCATCACGCAGACGCAGGCCAGACTGGGGGATAACGCCCAAGCCACGCCATTCGGTGTCGCAGGGCTCCATGAGCTTGTTTATGAGCGCAACAGCGACGGGCGTTCCTTCGGGACGGACCACGCGAGGATAGGCATTCACGAAGAACGGCTCACCCTCGCCAGCTTTGCGCACCGCCACCGCGAGTGCCGTGACCAGCTCTTTTGCCGTGAATCCCGCCAACACGCCGCTCACGCCCTGCTGTGCGAGATCCTCACAGAGCTGTGTGCCGATAATGGCGTGGACGTGGCCGGGATACAGGAAGACATCAGCCGAGTCGCGCAGCGCCGCGTATGCGTTGGGCATGGTTTTGTTTGCGGTGAGTAGCGAGAAGTTGGACAGCCCTTCGGCAACGGCCTGCTCTGCAGCCAGGCATGCGGCCGGGACGGTAGTCTCGAAGCCCACAGAAAGAAACGCCACCTGTTCGCCCTCGTGCTCGCGCGCATAAGCCACGGCATCAAGCGGCGAGTAGACCACCTGCACGCGGGCGCCAGCCGCACGCGCAGAGGCCAAGCTCCCGCTCGTCCCCGGCACGCGCACAAGGTCACCGAAGGTCGTAATGGTCACCCCGTGTTCGGCCAGCCAGATTGCCTCGTCGATAAAACCGACTGGTGTCACGCACACCGGACATCCCGGCCCACTGATGAGTTCCACCTGGGACGGCAGCAGCTTGCGAATGCCGAGACGGAATATCTCATGAGTATGGGTGCCGCAGACTTCCATAATGCGCAGCGGCGGCCCATCGTAGGCCGCAAGAATCTGCGCAGCCGTCTGCCGTTCTTGTCCGCTCATGCGTACAACGCCTCCAGTAGCTCGTCCGTCTCGTGCTCGTCTTCGTCGGTAATCTTTGCGATGGCGATGCCCGCATGAACCATGACGTAATCACCGGGCTCAACCTCGTCGAGCAGCGCCACCGACACGTCGCGTCGCGCACCAGAAGCGTCTACGATGGCCGTACCGTCTTGGATGCGCACCACCTTTGCCGAAAGTCCCACACACATGATGTATCTCCTATTCAGTCGATTCGAACAATGACGTTCTTTGGATGCCTCGTCTTCTTGCGGCAACGAGGGCCTGACCCACCGCTATGCCTCCATCATTGGGAGGTAACAGGCTGTGGGTGAGGACATTGAAGCCACGCCGCCTGAGCCGCTCAACTGAGAGTTCGAGCAGCAGCAAGTTCTGATAGCAGCCGCCTGTGAGCGCCACCACGTTGACGCCGGTTTGTTCGCGAGCCGCTATGCACCGCGCCTCGACGAACGACGCCAAACCCACGTGAAAGGCATAGGCCAGCAGGTCAGGATCGTCGCCCGCGAGGCGGCGCTCGACGATCCAGCGGAACAGCTCGTCGGTCTGCGAGAAATCGGGAAGCGTCAACTCGGGCGTGCGTCCGCACTCGGCGGCAAACTGCAGCTGGATGGCGGCCTCTCCCTCGAAGGTCGAGACCCGTCGGATGCCCAGCACAGCGCTCACGGCATCAAAGAGACGCCCCGCGCTCGTGGAAGTCACCGTGTTGATGCCCCGATCGATCATCGCAAGAACCACGCGCGCCTCGGCTGCGGCGCAAAGGCCGAGTTGTTCAGCCAAAGCGGCGGGGTCGTGGCAGCACTGGGTGTTCCCTTGCGCACCGTCGCCAACAAACGCGCCGAGCATGCCTACCGCCACACGCCAGCCCTCCCGCGCGGCAAGGTCGCCACCCGCCTGCGGGAAAGGCGCGATGTGGTCCAGCCGCTCATAACCTCGCGCGTCGGCCAGCATAATCTCGCCACCCCACACGGTGCCGTCTTCGCCGTAGCCCGTTCCATCGAAGGACACGCCAATCACCGGACCCTCGACATCGTTCTCAGCCATGCACGCAGCGACGTGTGCATAGTGGTGCTGGACCTGCACGAGCGGCACGTCCAGCTCGTCGGCCAGTACGCGCGCAACCACAGTGGAGTTGTAGCCCGGATGCAGGTCACAGGCCACGACCTCGGGCGTCGTCTCGAGCAGCGCGAGGAAGCGGGCAATCGTCTCGCGCAGGGCGTCCACCGTCCGCACATCAGCCAAGTCGCCGACATAAGGGGACGGATAGAGCAGGTCGCCCACACCCACGCAAAACGCGTTCTTGAGTTCGCCGCCCACGGCCAGCACGCGCGCATCGAGTCGTTTGCCCAGCACGAAGGGCAGAGGCGCCCAGCCCCGCGAACGACGCACCATGTAGGGCTTCTCTTCAAAGAGATCCATGACGGTGTCGTCGGCACGCACGCGAATCAAGCGGTCGTGCGAGAGAATCGCATCGGCTAGCGGAGCCAGCTCACGCCGCGCGTCTTCGTCATCGCGGCAGATGGGAGCGCCGGACTCGTTAGCGCTCGTCATCACCAGGCAATCAGGCATCTCGATACCGTCGGGATACGAGAAGAGCAGCAGCTGCAGAGGCGCATAGGGCAGCATGATCCCGAGCTTGGGATTGCCAGGCGCAACGGCGTCACACACGAGGGACATTGGGACGGGACCATTCGAAGTCGAGAGGAGGCTGACCTGTCCCTTTGACGGGTCGGCCTCCCGGGCTTGGCCTGAAGCGGTGCGACGCGGGAGGAGCAGGATCGGCTTCTGATGGCCGTCAAGAATCTCCTCCGCAAGTGGACTGACATGGCACTCGCGACGAGCAACATCGAGGTCAGCAGCCATGACGGCAAAGGGCTTCACCGAGCGATGCTTGCGCTCGCGAAGCAGCCCGACAGCCGCCGGGTTCGTGGCGTCGCAGCACAGATGGAAGCCACCTATGCCCTTGACAGCGACAACACCACCAGCCGCGATAATGCGCCGCGCCTCAGTGATGGCGTCACGCCCGCGTTCGGGGCGATCGAGCAGATACGCCTCGGGCCCGCACTCATTACAGCACACGGGCTGCGCGTCGTAGCGCCGGCTCGCGGGATCGTGGTATTCATGCGCACAGGTAGGACACATCGGAAACTCGGCCATGCTCGTACGCACGCGATCGTAGGGCAACGAGTCAAGGATGGTCAGTCGAGGACCGCAACACGTGCAGTTGATGAAGGGGTGCAGGTAGCGACGGTCCGCAGGGTCGTACAGCTCGCGCTTGCAGTCTTCGCAGATGGCGATATCGGGGGATATGAATATCTCGCCTGCAGTCTTTTCGCTTTCGACGATGGAGAAGTCCGCAAACGTCGGTGCGTCCGGAGCGGGTCGCACGTCGAGCTTGAGGATGGCCGCACGACGGGGTGGCTGAGTGCGCAGCAAGCCCTCGAAGCTGTCAAGCTCGGCGGGCGTGCCTTGGGCGTACACCTCCACGTACGGGCCCTTGTTTGCGACCGTGCCCGTGACCCGCGCCGTCATGGCGTGGCGAGCCACCGTGGGGCGAAAGCCCACACCCTGCACGATGCCGTAGACGCGGTATCGCCGCGTCGTCGCGCTCATCGCGGGTCCTTCTTTGCCGCGAGCTTGCCGGAGACAGGGAACTGCGGCAGGTCAATGGTCTCACCCGCAAACTCCGGCACGAGTCGCCAGAGCGTGGGGTCACCAATCAGCACGTCGTAGCCGCCTTCGGCTACCAGGCGCGCGAAGTCAGCCTCCTCGCGCAGGCGCAGGTCGCCAGGCCGCGCCAGTTCGGGCGACAGCATGAACCACGTGGCGCACACCACTTCGGCGGCACCTGCTGCCAACGCCTCGTCGCGCAGGGCGTTAGCCATCACCTGCTGCTGCACCACCAGCACCCGCTTGTCGCGAACGCACCGCAAGGATTCGAGGAGCGCGTCGCCAAGCATGGTTTCTAGCATTCCCGCAGTAAAGCCCACCTTGTAAGGTGTGCCAAAGCGCTCGTTGAGGAGTTTCGCAGCCGCAAGGCCCGAGGGTGCCACGACGAAGGCTTTCTCCGCAGACGAAGCGGTGCGTACGTCTTCGAATGCGAGGCGCCGTTCGTCGGGAGGGATGCATCCGAGGTCGAGGGGGTTTGCTCCCAGCACGAGTACGCGCCCTGGCTCGGCTGGTAGCTCTTCGGTGGCAAAGCGGTCAAACAAGGCCACATACGCCTTGCTCGCTCCGACGTCGTAGAGTTCCATGCCCGTCGTGTCGACGGTGATGGTGGGCAGTCCCGCCCGGCGCTCACTCATACGTCGCAGGGCACGGTAATCCGTCCCGATGACCGAGGGAACGGGCGTGCCGACGATGGCCGCGAAGTTCGCTTTGATCTTTTCCGCGGCATCGGCCAACTCGTCCACGAGCTTGTCGTCGCGGCCAAGAATGGCATCCATGTCGCGCAGGCCGGCACTAAAGACCGCACTGCGCGCAGAATGCCAGCGCGGCTCGTCGAAGCCGCAGATGTTGCCCGTGCAACCACCCGCGTCACAGACAACCACGATGCCACCAAGCTCGTACAGAACGCTCACCGCGCCAGACTGATCGGGCGCGAAGGGCGTGAGGAACTTGCGCAGACCCCGCGCAGCGGCGGGACGCGCCTGAGAAGAGAGTCCGTTGGGGTTCATCGACTGAGCAGTGGATGGCGTCTTCGCGACGTGCGGCTCACCAGGAACAACGAGACCTAGCAGCTCCTCAAAGAGTTGCCGCACGCCAGCATAGCCATACGGCTGCACGTCGGAATTCCATGCCAGGCCCGCCGCCTCGGGGTGATACCATGCCGCATCCTTGCCCAGCGCAACGTCCACCGGACACGTCGCCGCGTCGTAGTGAATCATCGTGGGCTCCATGTTTGAGTAGACGCGCGTCTCAGGGCTCAGCTCGGCCAGCCGCCGGACAAAGACGAAGTTCTCGGCCTGGATGGTACCGAATACCTCGCGCACCGCAAACCCATAGCGCACGAGCGCGACCGCCAGCTCGAAGGGGTCGGCGTTGAGGCACTCCCCCACCGCGAACGTCACATCCGGCGCCATGGCGCGGAACCGCTCGACGGAAGCCTCGGCCGCAGCATAGTCAGCCTCGTCATCAAAGGTCGCACCGAGCACCTGTCCCAGCGCCCGGTACTGCGTGCGAATGCGATCAAGCTGGTACAAGCGTGTCAGCTCGATACTCGGGATGCCCAGCCGCTCCTCTAGGTCCGCCGCCGCAAAGCGCGCCTCGGGATGCAGCACGAGATTGAAGTTCGCCTCGGCCATGTGCTGGAACTCGTCGATGTCGGCACAGCGCGACACCTCGCGGACCTTCTTTACCCCCAGATCGCGCAGATATCGATACAGCTCGCATTCGTCCGTGAGCGGTGCAAAGAAGCCCAGCACGTTGACCGAGGTCGCCCGCTTCGGGCGCTTCTCAAGCAGCGAATACATACTCTGCCGCACGTGCACCATCGGAGGCCGTCGTCCCTCACGCGTGAGGGCATACATGTAGCACGGGCGCACGGGCAGGCCCACGCGCTCCTCCGCCTTGCGACACACGCGCTCCATGTCGGTGCCGAGCAGCGCGTCCACACAGGTGATGCAGATCATCACGACCGACGGCGGCGTCTGTAGGCTGCGCACGACCTCTTCCACCGCTGCCGGAATCTTGCGCAGGTGACGGCCCGTCACGATGTCGGTCTCGTCCATGTTGAGGTAAAAGAAGCGGTCGCGATAGGCGGGCATGTCGCTCACGAGCGAGGTGTTGCGTCCACAGCAGCCCGGCGCCACGAGCAACATCACCGAACCGGGAATCGCAAGGCCAGCGCGCTTGACGCCAAAACCCTCCGCGCCAGGCGAGTTGAATGCGAGCGTGGCGGGCGAACTGTAGATGAGATGACGATTCGACACGAGTTCGTCAGGCAGGTCGTCGATACCGCGCCGCGCGAGCTCTGCGGCGGTGAACCCCACCGCCGAGCGAGTCACGGAGGAGGCCATTTCCTCTGCGCCGCGTTGCCGCGACACCATATGCGGGCAAGCCATGCTACACCTCGCCGGCGAGCAGGCGCGTCGCAAGGTCGAGGAATCGTTGGCTCACGGGAAGCGTGGGGTCGCCCTCTATCACCGTCTGGCCCCTGTCCTCGAAGTGGTTGATCTCATCCGAACGCGGAATCTCGGCCACGATCGCAAGCTCATGCTCGCGAGCGAACGCCTGCACCTTGGCCGTCTCATCGGGTACGTTGCGATGGTTGAGAATGATGCCCGCCACACGCGCGTAGCCGCGATCCTCAAAGTTCTGCACGGCGGTATGAATGTTGTTCGCCGCGTAGAGGGCCATCTTTTCGCCGGAGGTCACGATGAGGACCTTCTCGGCGTAACCCTCGCGAATGGGCGCGGCAAAGCCACCGCACACCACGTCGCCCAACACGTCGTAGAGCACCACGTCAGGCTGCCATGTCTCAAAGAGACGCAAATCCTCAAGCAGGTTGAACGTAGCGATGATGCCGCGCCCCGCACAACCGAGGCCAGGCGTGGGTCCACCCGTCTCGATGCAGAGCACGCCACCGAAGCCCTCGCGCGCGATCTCGTCGATCGTCTGCGGATCGTCGTCGTTTTCACGCAGGTAGTTCATAACGGGCATGAGCGGCTCGCCGCCCAGCAGGTTGATGGTGGAGTCGGCCTTGGGATCGCAGCCGATCTGGATAACGCGCTTCCCCTGCACGGCAAACGCCGCCGCAAGGTTGCTGGTAATGGTGGACTTGCCAATGCCACCCTTA
The DNA here is from genome assembly GCA_900318935.1 of uncultured Actinomycetes bacterium. Taxonomy (GTDB): domain Bacteria; phylum Actinomycetota; class Coriobacteriia; order Coriobacteriales; family Atopobiaceae; genus RUG440. Next base: position 55,438 of record ONMP01000003.1, on the reverse strand, counting down.
CCATAAATGGCAATTTTTAACATACCTCTCCCCTGTGCGCTCTTTGTGCTCGGACTGAACCTCGCCGTCAGATAGCGCATCCATCCTAACACACGCCGACACACAACCGACCGACCGCCATGCAAGAAGGACACCTCCATCACGCAAAGAAGCTCACCGGGTGTACCACGTTGTCCCTCTCGGGATCGATCGTGACCAACCTCGAGTCGCTGAGCTCGGAGAGACGCCGCACGGCGTGGTTGCCGAAGCGCCTGCGCAGCTCATCCACGCAACGGTCGAGGTCGAGCAGGCTCTGACGCCTCCCCTCTTCCCCAAAGATGTCGAGTTGAACCCACTGCTCGGCGGGAACCAGGTTCGAGGCCCGCACGCCGACACCCCTCAGCTTCTCCCCGTACGCAAAGTCCCAGTCGGCCACGAGCAAGTTCGCCGCCACCGAGCAGATCTCCCCCGTAAGCTGGGTGGGCCTGTCGAACGTCGCCTGACGGGAGCGCGACACCAAGGTCTCAAAGTCACGCCCCCACGCGGCGACGGTTCGAGCGGCGAGTCCCAGAGCCCGGAGACGCTGCGCCACCGACTCCCCCATGAGCCACACGACCTGCTTGGCCGTAGTCACGTCCTCCACGTCAAAGGGGCAGGTAATGCCGTTCCCCACACCCTTCACCACATGCGCTATGTCACCGAGACCCGGCTCGTAGGTTCGCACGGGCGAGTCATCGAGCCCACGCGCAAACGTCTGCACCACCTGCCCAGGCTTGCCAAGAAGCCGCCGCACGGCATACTCGTCAGCGCAGGCAAGTTCACCGATGGTACGGATGCCCATGAGGGCGAGCTTTCGCGAGGTGGCGGGACCTACGTAGAGAAGGTCGCCCGCCTTGGCAGGCCACACGAGCTCACGATAGTTCTCACGCGTAACGGAGGTCATGGCGTCGGGCTTGCGGTAGTCGCTGCCAAACTTCGCGAAAATCTTGTTCCAAGAGACACCTATCGACACCGTACAGCCAAGCTCGCTCTTCACCCGATCGGAAATCTCCCTCGCAAGCGACTCCGCCTGCCGAGCACAGGCGTGCCCAACAACGTCCGTAACGTCCAGCCAGCACTCGTCGAGCCCGAACGGCTCCACAAGGTCGGTGTACTGGTTGTACATCTCCCGAGCCAGACGCGAATACCTCATGTACAGGCCGTAGCGCGGCGGCACGACAATCGCATCGGGACAGGCAAGCCTCGCCTCCCAGAGAGCCGAGCCCGTCTTTACACCCCTGCGCTTGGCCGGATAGCTCGCTGTGAGCACGATACCATGACGGCTCTCCTCGTCACCACCCACGATGACAGGCTTTCCCCTGAGCTCTGGCCTCTCGGCCATCTCGACACTCGCATAGAAGCAGTTCATGTCCACGTGCAGTATGGCGCGATCCTTGCTTGCCATGGCCCCTCCTTGCAACAAACGTGTGTTTGTTCGTTCGATAGGAGAGTAGCGCGGGGGTGGGACAACAATGGGCGGCTGGGCTAGAATGGGCCATGAAGCCGCCAGGCATCGAAATTCCAACGCAAGGCCAGTCGCTCACGCGTCGCGGCCAGAAAGAGGAGCGCATGAACGTTCGTGGCGTGAATCTGGGCAATTGGCTGGTCTTGGAGAAATGGATGGGCACATCTCCCCTCTCGTCGGCAAGAAGCGAAGACGATCGCGGACTCATTGACGAGATGGACCCCGAGGAGCTGGCCGCAGCCCTTGAGCGACATCGCGCGACCTACATCACGGAGCGGGACTTCGCGTGGATGGAGGCGGCGGGCATCAACCTCGTGCGCATCCCCGTTCCGTATCACCTCTTTGGCTCGCCGCACCACAGCGCATGCGTCGAGCATCTGGACCGGGCCTTCGCGTGGGCCGAGCACCACCACATGGGCGTGCTCGTGGACCTGCACACCGTCCCCCTCTCGCAAAACGGCTTCGACAACGGTGGCTACCTGGGCCTCTGCGCCTGGGCACGCGACCCGAAGCGCATCGACTTCACGGTGAACCTGCTAGAACGCATCGCTCGACGCTACGCGGGACATCCCGCGCTCTGGGGTATCGAGGCACTCAACGAGCCAGCAACGAGAGCCGTGCTCTGGTCAAACCTCGTGCGCCTGCGCACGCGCTATCCCGAGCGTGTGGTCCACTCGAGGGCCGTTCCGCGACGGACGCTCCTCACCTTCTACGACCGCGTCTACCAGCGGCTTCGTCCCATCGTGGGCCCCGACGTGGCGCTCGTCTTTCATGACCAGTTCGAGTTGCGGCGCTGGCAGCACCTCTTGCCCGCGTCCCGCTACATCAACGTCGTCATCGACACGCATATGTACCTGAACTTCAACGAGCACGGGTTCAGGCACTTCGACACAAAGGAGTACCTCGCCAAGGTCGCCGACTTCTCGGCGCAGATCGAAGCGGCGGCCAAGCACCACCGCATCCTTGTCGGTGAGTGGAGCCTCGGCAACCACTCACCGCTCAAGAAGCAGCTCGACGCGAAGGGCAAGCGCGCGCTCTACCGTACGCTTGCGGACGCCCAGCTCGACGCATGGGACAAGGGCATCGGCGGCTGCTTTTGGAGCTACCGCGTGGACGACCCCATGCGACCCGAGTGGGACCTGCGCATCTGCATCCGCGAGGGCTGGCTCGACCTTGGCTACGGCCGGTGAGCTGCACGACCGCCCGATGCGCACGCGCAACAAGGAGGTGGCTGTCATGCCCGCGGGATGACACGACAGCCCTTTTCGGCCGACTATTCCGGGGCCACGACGATGACGTCGTCGCCCTCGCGGAATGTGACCGCCGACTTGCTCTTTGGGTTGACCTGGATCTCGAAGCTGCCGTCGTCGTTGAAGCGCTTGTAGCCGATGGCAATCTCGCCGTAGCGCGCCGCGGAGGCACCGAGCGTGTAGTAGTCGACGGGACGGTCCACATGCACGTAACGAGTGACGGGCTTCATGTAGATTGCCGAGCCGCCTTCCGAGAGCAGGTCGCTCAGAATGGCCTTCTTGTGACGCTCCTCCGCGACCTGCACCATGAGCTTTGCGGTGATGCGACTGCTCACCACGAAGTCGGTCGCGCGCATCATCTGCGCGAGCTGCTGGTTGCGCGTGCTACGCATCTCCACGATGAGCGGGATGTCCGTGCCGATTTCGTCCGCTATGTCATTGAGCTGCAGCTGGAGCATGAGCGTGCGGGCGTCCGCCTCCTCGTCATCAAGCTCCGGATCCGAGAGCAGCAGGATGCTGGAGGGATTCTCCGCAACCAGCCCTTCGAGCACCTTGCGAGAGTGAATCCTGCATTCACGCAGCTCCACCGCCACATTGCACAGCTCGTCCGAATCAGGCAGCCTCGACGCATCGACCTTGCCCGGCTCAGCCGCTATCAGTACCCGCGAGCCGGACGCGGCGTGCCCGTCTTCCTCGAGCAGGATCTGCTTGAGCATGTCGCTGAAGCCCAAGACGAGCAGTGAATGCGGCGGCTCAGCCACGTTTGGCTCGAGCTCGAACTGCTCCGTCTGCGGCGTGGCAGGCGCCTGCAGGGAAGTCACCTCGTCGTCGTAGGCAATCACAATGATCTCGTCGCCCGGCTGCACGACCGAATCGTGCGGTGGGTTGAGCATGGGCTGCCCACCGCGGACCACGCCGATAGCCGTGGACTTGGGCATCCGTAGGTTGAGCTCATCCAAGGTCAGCCCCGCAGAGCCCTCGAGCTTCTCGACGTAGACCTCGTTGCCCCGGAAGCTCAGCAGCTCGGAGAGGATGTCGGACATGCCCGGATGACGTCCGCTCTGCACCATGAGGCGGGCGACGGTCTTTTGGAAGTTCAGGATCTCCGCCGAGTCGCCACCTGCGATGGTCGCGGGATGCAGCACGTCACGGTCGCGAATGACGGCGGTCACGTACGCATCGGTATTGCCCTGCTTCTCCAGCAGGCTCTTGCAGGCGAGAATCGTCTTGACCGTCATGAAGTCATCCTCGAGGTTGACGATGACCGATTTGCAGGTGTCCAGCGAGCACACGTCGAGGCTCTTGAGGCTATCCGGCCTGCCCCTGCGGCAGATTACGCGCGTACCGTACAGGTCGTCGATTCGGTCGCGGATGGCGTCCTCCATGTCGGTCTTGTCGTGTTCGGCCAGAACGACCACCACGGCGTCCTTCTGGTTCTGGTTGGCGAGCGCCAGCTCCTCGATGATGCTCGTGACGTTCTCGTCAAAGCCGATGATGACCACGTGATTCTTCTCCAGGACGGCGGAGCGGCCCTCCTGCAGGTTGGCGATCTTGTCCTTGATGGCGTTGGAGATGGTGCCGATGAGGAAGCTCGTGATGAAGATGCCCACCAAGGTAACCAGCGTCATCACAAAGAGGTATATGACGGTTCCTTCTTCCTTGGCCAGTACGCCTGTGTTGAGCGCGTGCATCAGGGTAAACCAGATGGACGAGCCCACCGACTCCGCGCCTTCGCCGTCGGGACCGCCGAGCAGCACGCTGAGCAGGCCGCCCGTCACGGCGACGACGGCGGTGATGATTCCCAAGAGGAGCAGGAGCGAGGTTGTCCCCCTCGACATGAGGTTGTCGAACCAGTACCGGAAACGTTGCTTTCGCGTCGCGTTGCGCATCGTGGACCCCCATTCCCCCACCGTATTTAATTTGCATAACGAAAGAGTACCAGAGATATCAAATCTCAACGTCTGTAGTGATATGACAAGCGACAAGAGGTGCATGTGAGCGGCGAGAGGTCTGCGCACAGCCCAGTCAAATCCGCACGAGGCGTCGTGCGCCCATTCATTGTCTCCCTAATTCTGTCCGGGAGTATACTCGGAAAGTGGCTCCGCACTATCCGACCTGACAGAAAGGCCTTACGATGCTCGAAATCGGTACCCAAGCACCCGACTTCACCCTCCCTGACCAGAACGGTGAGATGCACTCGCTTTCCGACTACCGTGGCCAGAAGGTTGTCCTCTACTTCTATCCCCGCGACATGACCGCGGGCTGCACCAAGCAGGCCTGCGCATTCGGTGAGCTCTATCCGCAGTTCCGCGAGAAGGGCGCTGTGGTCATCGGCGTGAGCAAAGACACCGTCGCCTCCCACAAGCGCTTCGAAGAGAAGCACGGCCTCCCCTTCACGCTCCTCTCCGACACCGAACTCACGGCCATCCAGGCCTACGACGTCTGGAAGGAAAAGAAGAACTTCGGCAAGGTATCAATGGGCGTCGTGCGCACAACCTACCTCATCGACGAGGACGGCATTATCGCAAAGCGGTTCGGTCGCGTGCGCGCCGCCGACAACCCCGCGCAGATGTTAGCCGAGCTTTCATAGAGATCGCAGTCGTCTGTTAGGACATCTACAATCCAACTAAGTACTCCTCCACGTTTGCGTAGCTCACATCGTCACAGACAATCGCGGGTCCCCGATACAGCACGCACCTTTCGACGATTGGGCCAAACGTTGCCTCCACCAAGGCGAGCTTGGCCTCGTCCACAAGATGGCGTGTCTGTCCTACTGCTTGCTTGTCGCTATGCTTCACCTCGTAGAGCGATACAGTGCCGTCGCTGACCGATCGAATCACCATGTCGTACTCACCGGCACGGATGCCTAGCTGCGGGTCGCCTTCCACGACCAGCTTGAACACTTCATGGCTACCTGCGAGAGCTTGGCTTGTCTCAAAGAGCACGATGTCTTCCAGCATGCGACCGCGTACGTCGTCCAGAATCTTCCCGACCACGTGCTCGCGCGCAGCAATCGAGAGTCCCTGGAATGCATCGTCCAGCTCCACGGACTGCACGAGAGTTTTTGCCTGGCAGTATCGCATGCCAGGCTGCAAGAAGATCGTATGGCGTCCCTCGCGTCTGCGACCCGTTGCAAGAAGGGTTACCACTCGCGCGCTGTCTATCAACTCAAGGTCACGGAGGTAGTCCTGTATGTCTGCAAGCTCCTCGTCACCCACTTCCAACGTTCGTTCGTCGGCTTCCAGTATGTCGAGCACATGTCGCAGACGCTCCGTGACCGCCTCCTCATCCAGATAGTCGCCCAGTAGAATTCGTTCACGAGGATTCGGAGCGTCACGCAACATCTGCGCCGTCGACCGCAGGTCATGCGACACGAACGTGCGCTCTATGGTGCGCCGCACGAAGCGGTGATTCATGTCCTCGATGACCCGGTTTATGGCGCTTGTGAGTTCATTGCGTTCATAGAGGACGTACAGTGAACCAAATCGCCCCCCGTCACGATAGTGCTCGAGCGAGTGCTGGATATTGCCCACGATAGCGGTATCGATATAGCGACGCACGGAGTTCTCATCGACAAAGGGCGACTCAAGTTGCGACACACCTCGCTCGTCGAAGCGCTCCACGCCCCTCACGAATGTACCCCCAAAGGCGATGTAGTCATCCACATCATTGATCCCGAGAAGACGTGACCATTCGGCAAAGGGAATGAAGGTGGTATGTATGCTCAAGCTCCTGTCGTACAGGGCATCGCCCGAGGCCAACCAGAACCCCAAGGAGTCCGTACCCGAGAGCACGATAGTCATTCTCATGGCTGCGAACACATCCGAGAGCATCGCGGCGGAGTCGATAAAATCGGAAAGAAGCGTCACCTCATCGATAAATACTGTCCGATACCCCCGACGGCGCAGCAGACGGAGATCACGCGCGAGGTCGGTCATTGTGTCGTGCGGAAGCGACTGGATGTAGGCAGCCCGCAAGCGTTCCTCTTCGCCCATGGAAAGAAGCGCCTGCTGCATGAGAGTCGTCTTGCCAGTTCGACGAAGACCGTAGAGGATTAGGACACGACTCCTCTCCCACCTGCCAAGAAACTCCTGAAGGTCTCGGAAGCATCGGCGATGCCCGAAGCCCTCTGCAGCACGGGCGAATTGCGAAAGCTCATCGCCCGTGAGAATCATCATGCGATAGTCGTCTGACTCGGTTGCGGCCGGCGGCAAGACGCCCTTAAGCTGCTCAAGCCTCGCCTCCACATCCGCCCTCCGTGCCAACTTGGCTTTCACGCCCTCGACCTCGCCCGCCTTGAGGTAACGGCTTTTGGTCTTGACGCCCTCATGCCATTGCAGATACGGGTAACTCCTGCCCGAGATGGTCTTGCGCACGATAGTTCCCTTGGGAAGACTCTTTAGCTCCTCCTCGAGCTCATAGTATTCCTCGCGCCCATCGAGATACGACATAGTAACCTCCATTAACCACGACATGTTTCAATGTTAGGGGTTAAACGTGGTTATGGCAAGAATGCTTAGTCCACCGACGGGATGGCGACATAGAAGCGCGGTAGAAGCACGGACACTCTCTTTGCGGAAGCCCCACGCGTGCACCGGCTCGCGCGCCGGCTATTTCTCGGGCTTCTGGGGCAGGCGCCCCGCACGGCGGAGCGCCTCCCGTAGTATCCACTCTACCTGCCCGTTTGCACTGCGCATCTCGTCGGCAGCCCATCTCTGGATGGCATCCCATACCTCAGGGTCTATGCGCAACGGATATTGCTTGCGCCTCGCCATGTCAGGCACCTCGCCCTTACGCTAGTTGTAGAGCGTTCCGGTGTTGAGCACGGGCTGCGCCTCGCTCTCGCCGCAGAGTACCACCATGAGGTTCGTGGCCATGGCGGCTTTGCGCTCATCGTCGAGCTCGATGTTGCCACCTGCCGCCAACTGTTCGACGGCCATGTCGACCATGGAGACCGCGCCTTCCACGATCTTTTTCCGCGCAGCAATGATGGCCTCTGCTTGCTGACGGCGCAGCATGGCCTGGGCGATCTCCGGCGCATAGGCCAGATGCGTCAGGCGGGCATCGATGACGTCCACGCCCGCAACCTCCAGGCGCCGGTCGAGCTCCTCGCGAAGCGCGTCGGAGACCTCCTCGATGTTTGTCCTGAGGGTGATGGCGCTGGAGTTGGCGTCATCGTCCTCCATATGGTCGTACGCATAGATGCTCGCCACGTGGCGCAACGCGGTCTCGGTGACGGTGTAGACGAAGCTCTCGTAGTCGTCCACGTCAAAGACGGCCTTTGCGGTGTCGACAACGCGCCAGACCACGACGGTCGCAATCTCGATGGGATTGCCCATCTTGTCGTTGACCTTGATGCGCTCGCCGTTGTAGGTGCGCGCTCGGGTCGAAATCTTTGACCCGTGCTTGTGGCCACCAAGCTTGAGTTCGACGCCCTTGTCTCCCGCTGTGACGGAGGAGCCTTCCTCACTCGTCATGCCCAGGTTGCGCGTGTAAAAAGGGTTCGCCCAACGCAGGCCCTCGTCGCGGACCGTGCCCACGTACTTGCCAAAGAGCACGCAGACGCGAGCCTGCCCCGGCTGCAGGGTAAAGAACCCGCAGTTGCAGATGATGGTCGCCGTCAGCAAGAGGCACGAGACCAGAAGCAGGAGAAGCCCGGCGGCACCATCCGTCGCCGCCAGCATGATGATGCTGCCTAGCATCGCCCCGATGCTCAGCAGGTACCCGCCAACAACTACGAACACCATTGCCCAACCGCTTGCGGCATGGGCCTTCTTCTCGACGCTCATCGTGCTTCCTTTCCTGTCTGAGGGGCTGCCCTCCCCCATGGAGGCGCTGCCCTCAAGCCGACGCGTCAGTCGGTTGAGACCATTGTGATATCACTTTGATCTCTTGTCAAGCTTTCGCTTGTCGGCTAGAAGGCAGCTTCGGGGGGCCCTCGCCGCCCAGAGCGAGCGTTACACAGCCACAGCGGCAGCCCACTCCCAGATATGGGTACCACTTGCGTCCTCGGGGTTGTCCCTCAGCGTATAGACCCACGTCCAGTGGTCGTTGTACTTGACTTCCTCGAGCTCGCTGTCCTGGTTGTAGTCCTCGGCACACTTGATCTTGCCACCTTGGCGCTTCTCGCCTGAAATACCCTCGACCTCGGCAAGATCGACCGTCTCGTACAGGCTCATCTTGTACTTGCCGTCAGCCGTCTCGTAGGTCGTGAAGTTCGACGCAATGCCCTCGCTGCCGTCGATGGCGGTCTCAGTGACATCATCCTTGCCTTCGGTGAGGATGGCCCAGATGCGCTTGGCACACAGCTCAGGATCGACCGAGCTGTCGGTCTCGCCCTGAACCAGCCAGATGGCCGTCTTTGAGTCGAGGATCGACTTGAGCTCTTCGTCGGTGGGGCAGGCGTCGTCGGTTTCGCTGCGCGCGTTGGCCGCATCGAGCGCCGGGCAGTTGATCATCGCGGCCTTGAAGAGGTCCGGATAAGCAATAATCATGCGCGTGGTCATGAAGCCACCCGCCGAGCACCCGGAGACGTAGACCTCGTCCGCATTGATGCCGTTGTCCTTGATGACCTTCTGGATCTCGTTGTAGCAGGGTTCGAGCAGGTTGTCCTTAACGGCGAAGTACCACATGTTCGGCGCCTGGAACGCCATGACGGAGGCGTCACCAAAGACCGCCTGCGCCTCTGGGGTGACCCACGCAACGCCGCCGCGGTTCGCGAGGAGTTGCGCGATGTTGTTGTTTGTGTCCTTGGTCGGGAAGTCGCCCTCACCATTGCCATGGAACCACACGATGAGCTTGTCGTTGGAGCCCTTGTAGAAGCGGTAGTTGATCTCGTCCTGCACGTCCTCGAACTTCTCGGCCTCGAGGTCGCCAATCTGCTCCCATGAAGTGATGCCGGAGGCGTCATAGGTGCCAGTGAAGGGCAGCTCGCGTCCGTCAGGTGTCTTGAGGGTAATCTCCTTGGTCTGCTCCACGGTGAAGCCCAAGACAGCGGGGTAGTTGCGGCCCTCGGCAAGCCATGTGAGCGTAGGGGCTTGATCCTGCTTGAAGTAAATCGTGGCGGCTCCGCCGTTAACCTCGGTCTTCACGACCTCGAGCGGCGCGGTAGCGTCATAGTAGGCGTAGGGCTCGCCCTTGGCCTCGCCGTAGTCCACGGTCGATGTCATGTGCACGGTGAAGGTGTCGTTGTCGATGCCCGAGGGCTCGCCGCTAAAGGCGAGCATCATCTTGTCCACGTACTGGCCAGCGTCGGTGATGGTCGCACCAAAGACAGCGGGCACGGCATCGCCAGCAGCTGACTCGGTCGTGGTCTCTTCGGTGGTTGCCTCTTCAGTCGTGGCGTCGGTCGTGGCCTCTGGCTCGCTGGCCTGCTCGCTGCCACCGCAGCCCGCAAGCAGTGCCGCCATGGCGACGGCGCCACCCTCCATGAAATGCCTCCTAGAGATAATCATAGCTCCCCCTTTCGCTTGACGCGGAATCCTCGTCCGCGCACCATCCATAACGATTAGGTTACCAATTGGTTACATCGCATGTACAGGGGTCTTTCTCCCAATGGCGCACATCATTCGTGCAACGACATCAAGGAACAAGCTTGGCTACATGCTAATCGCCGAGCAAAATCGATTCGGCATCAAAGGTTCGGGGTTCGTCCTGCTCCCACATCGTCTCAAACATGATCTTTGCGAGTGTACCCACGTCGACACCAAGGGCCTTTGCGTAGAAATCGAGCTCCACGAAGCGGATGCCACGCTCGCCGGACTCCACCTTACTCACATCGGACTGTCCGAATCCCGCCAGCTGAGCAACGTCCGCCTGCCTGAGACCACGCTCTTCGCGAAGCGACTTCAGCAGACGTCCGAGCGCCTCGTTCCTGCATCTGCATATCAGGCGTTTGTCCGTGGGGTCGTATATTGCATCCATGCGCAGTAAGGTACGCAGCACATATCAAAATTCCAAATTCGAATATTGACCACGATCCCGCTGTGGGAAAGTGGTCAAAGGGCGTACACTCAAGGCATGGGTCCAAGCGAGGAGGGAGCAGCATCATGGCACGTTTTCCGGAAGGGTTCCTCTGGGGTGGCGCCACCGCCGCCAATCAGTACGAGGGCGGATGGCAGGAGGGCGGCAAAGGCCTCTCGGTCGCCGACTGCACCACCTACAAGCCCGATGTCGACAAGAGCGACTACAGCGCGTTGCACGGCATGACCGTCGAGCAGCTGGCCGATGCCGAGAGCTCAACTGACACCCACCAGTATCCGAAGCGCCACGCCGTCGACGGCTACCACCGCTGGCGCGAGGACATCGACCTCTTTGCCGAGATGGGCTTCAAGACCTACCGCATGTCCATCCAGTGGACGCGACTCTTTCCCACCGGAACCGAGGAGGAGCCAAACGAGGAAGGTCTGCGCTTCTACAAAGAGATGCTGACCTACCTCAACGCCAAGGGCATCGAACCACTCGTGACGCTGCATCACTACGAGCAGCCCGTCTGGCTCGCAGACCACTTCGACGGCTGGTACGACCGCCGCGTCATCGACCTCTTTGTCCGCTACGCCAAGGTGTGCTTCGAGCACTACGGCCACCTCGTGCGCTACTGGCTCACCTTCAACGAGATCGACTCCGTGTTTCGCCACCCTTGGACGACCATCGGCTACCTGTCCGCCCGCTACCCAGCCGAGCGCCGGGAAGAAATGGTCTACCAGAGCGTCCACAACCAGTTCGTGGCATCGGCGCTCGCGACCAAGGCACTGCACGAGATGTGCCCCGGCGCACAGATGGGTTGCATGCTGACGAAGACGACCACCTACGCCCTCGACTGCGATCCGCGCAACCAAATCAAGGCGCAGGCGGACAACCGCGAAAACATGTTTTACTCCGACGTGCAGGTGAGGGGCAGCTATCCCCTGTGGATGAAGAAGTACTGGGCACGCAAGGGCATCCACGTGGACTTCGGCCTCGACGACGAGGCAATTCTCGCGCAGTACCCGGTGGACTTCGTGAGCTTTTCTTACTACAACACGATGGTTGACTCCATCGACGCGGCGCAGCGCGAGAAGGTTGGCGGCAACCTCGCCACCGGCGTAAAGAACCCCTACCTCCCGACCTCCGATTGGGGCTGGCAGATCGACCCGCAGGGCCTGCGCTACTCGCTCATCGAGCTGTGGGACCGCTACCAAAAGCCCCTCTTCATCGTGGAGAACGGACTCGGCGCCCATGACAAGGTCGAGGCAGACGGGACCATCGACGACGACTACCGCATCGACTACTTCCGCCAGCACATCGAGGCCATCGCCGATGCCATCGAGGACGGTTGCGAAGTCATGGGCTACACGCCTTGGGGCTGCATTGACCTGGTAAGCATGTCCACCTGCGAGATGTCCAAACGCTACGGCTTCATCTACGTCGACCTCGACGACGAGGGCAGGGGCAGCTACGACCGCTCACGCAAGAAGAGCTTCTACTGGTACCAGCGGGTCATCGCGACGAACGGCGAAGACCTCGGCAACCTGTAGGATTACGAGACAGTCCTTCTCTTGGGCCCAGAGGCGCGCAAATGCCTCCGAGCCCCGTGCTCGTCTTGGTGGGGTTGTGGGGTCTCACGCCCTCGTGCGGCGTTTGGGTTGCACTTGCGTCTGCGTACGCCTCCTCACCCTGCGACCTTCCAAACACCTTGCTGCACGTGTTGAGAGACACTATACTTGACCAAAACATGTTCAATTCAGATGATTTAGTCAAGTATGCGCTAGGAGGCAGCGTGAGGATTATCGGACGCCGCGAGGAGCGGAAGAGGCTCGACGCAATCGTGCAGAGCGGTAGGCCGGAGTTCGTGGTAGTCTACGGCAGACGTCGCGTCGGAAAGACTTATCTAATCGGCGAACACTTCGGCAATCGATTCTCGTTCCGTGCGTCAGGACTCGCCAAGGGCTCGATGGCGGAGCAACTCACCGCCTTCGGCGACAGGCTGAGTGAGTACGGCTCCGTACATACTGGGAGGCCCAAGACTTGGCTTGAGGCGTTCGCTCGTCTCAGGGAGCTCCTGGAAGGCGATGACGTAGTGCGTTTCGAGGAGACGGGCAGACGCATCGTCTTCATCGACGAGATGCCCTGGCTCGACACACCCCGCTCTGGATTCAAGACAGCCATTGAATACTTCTGGAATGGGTGGGGCTGCACGCAAGAGGACCTCGTTTTCATTGTCTGCGGATCTGCCACTTCGTGGCTCGTCGACAACTTGTTGGAAAGCACGGAAGGACTCTACGACCGCGTCACGCGCGTCATCGACCTGCAGCCTTTCACGCTGGCGGAATGCCAGGAGTACTACGTTTGGAGCGGGGTCGAGTACTCATGCCGCCAGGTCGTCGAGAGCCACATGGTGTTCGGCGGCATACCCTACTACCTCTCGCTCCAAGAGCAAGGGCTGAGTCTCGCCCAGAACGTTGAGGCTCTGCTCTTCCGGAGGGGCGGACAACTGGTCATGGAGTTCGACAGGCTGTTCGCCACGCTGTTCCGAAATCCGGAGCCATACGAGAGGGTTGTGAGGCGCCTTGCGGCGAGGAGGGGTGGCATGACCAGAAGCGAGCTGTCCTCTTCGACGAGACTCGGGGGCAACTCGCTCACGAAGACCCTCAGGAAGCTCGAGCAATGCGGGTTCATCCGTGGCTTTAGAGACTTCACCAAGCGGAAAAAAGGCACGATATTCCAGCTCATCGATCCCTTCACGCTCTTCTGGCTCACCCACGTTGACCGTGGGCAGATAGACGGATGGATGGGCTTTGTGGGGACACCGGGCTACTACGCGTGGGCCGGCCTCTCCTTCGAGCTGGTGTGCCTGCTGCACATCGACGAAATAAAGCAGGCGCTTGGAGTATCCGGCGTGCAAACGAGCGTGTCGGCGTGGAGGAGCAAGGAGACCAAACCCGCAGCCCAAATAGACCTGCTCATCGACCGCCGCGATGACGTTGTCAACCTCTGCGAGATGAAGTACTCGGACGGCCCGTATGCGCTCACGGCCACCGACGAGCGCTCCATCCGCAACAAGATGGCCGCGTTCAGGGCGGAGAGTGGAACGAGGAAGGCGATTCACCCTACACTGATCACGCTCGACGGAGCCGGCCACAATGCACACTCCAACTCTGTCATTGTCGGAGAAGTGACCGTTGGAGACTGGCTGGAGCTTTGAGTGGGACTGGTACCAGCGCGTCATCGCCACGAACGGCGAAGACCTAGGCTGAGGTGCGTCTCAAGAGTATATGAGTATACTAGTATCGATGCTAAAAAACCGTGCGAGGAGATTCCATGACCTGGCCCATCACCCTCCAAACCGAGCGCCTTGTCCTGCGCCCTTGGCGCGAGTCCGATGCCGAAGCGCTCTATACGTATGCCGCAGACCCCGACATTGGCCCACGTGCGGGATGGCCCGCTCATCAGAGCCTCAAGGAGAGCGTGCAGGCCATCCGCGACGTGCTCGCCGTGCCCGAGACCTTCGCCATCACCCTGCGCGACGCCGATGACCCCGACGCACCGGTGGGTGCCATCGGACTCAAGGTCGGCGAGGCTTCCGACCTCGCCATCGGCAGCAACCAAGCGGAGCTGGGATTTTGGATCGGCAAGCCCCTGTGGGGCAAGGGATACATGCCCGAGGCCGTTCGCGAGGTCATGCGCCATGGCTTTTGCGACCTCGGGCTGGAGGCTATCTGGGCAGGGCATGCGGATGACAACGACCAGAGCAGACGGGTACAGGAAAAGACGGGCTTCAGCCGGCAGCGGTCCATCAAGGATCGCCCGCGCAAGCTGGTGGGCGACTACAAGACCGAGGACGTGAACTGGATCACGCGCGACGAGTGGGAGATCCTCACGCACGCCGACCCCGTGGACGCGATCTACGTGCAGGCGCAGCAAGGAGAGGCAGATGCCATCGCGTCATCGGTACCGCGCATCTCCTACATACGCTCTGGCGGCCAGACCGGTGCCGACCGCGGTGCGCTGGATGCGGCACGCGAGATGGGCGTCCCCATCTGCGGTTGGTGCCCACCGGGAGGACTGGCCGAGGACATGCCGCAGGCGCCGGGGCTTCTTGCCCAGTATCCCGAACTCAAGGAGGGCGTCAGCAAAGGCTATGTCGAGCGCACGGCCTGGAACGTGCGCGACTCCCACGCCACGCTCATCGTCGCGCCCGCCGGCCTCGAACCGTGCAGCGGCACGGAGATGACCGCGCGCTTCGCCGAGGAATACGATCGCCCTTGCCTCGTGATCCGCAGCATCGGGGAGCTAGGTGCCGTGCGCACATGGGTTTCCACGCTTGGGCGCGGCATCACCCTTAACGTCGCTGGCCCACGCGAGAGCAAGACACCCGGCACCTACGCGCTTACAAAGACGATCGTGAAGCTGCTGATCGCATCCGAACGCAAGGCAACGAACTGACGCGAGCCCGGCGCCACACCCCTCCTGTGCCACCAACTCACACGAAAGGGAGAGCATCATGGACGTGCTAGTTAACATACAGAGAACGGGTCGATGGCTCGTAATAGCGTGCACGGTGGCACAGGTTGTCGTCGGGTTTGGCGCCGTTTTTGGGCTGGTATCTTCGGCGCTGTGTGTCCTTGGGGCACCCGTGCCCACACGATTCTTGTCCGAGGCGACCAACAACGGCATCTTTGAGATTCTTGTGCGCGACGATTTGCTCATGTCCCTCCTCGCAGGCAACAGACTCGCTGTCAAAGCGTTGACTTTCGGTATCACGCACGTGTTTCTCTTTGCCATCGTGAGCATTGCCAAGCACTACCTCGTAGACATTTCGAAGGGGGGATTGCTTTTCCGATCGGACATCGCGAAAAGCCTGCATCATCTGCGTTGGCTGACCATCCCCCTCATCCTGTGGAACGTCATCGTCGCGGTTAGCCTCTTTTTGGTCACGAATCTCATCTCCTACATCATCGAATACGGCGCGTACCTGCAAGAAAAGGCAGACGAGACCAACCGCATCCAAGAAGAGCTCGTCGTCCAATTCGCAGAAATCACCGAAAACAAAAGCGGCCAGACCGGACAGCACATCAAGCGCGTCTCGGAATACTCGCGCGTCATCGCCGAGGAGATGGGTATCGAGCCCGACCGCGTTGAGGAGATTCGACTCGCTTCCACGATGCACGACGTGGGCAAGCTCCTGATTCCATCAGAGATTCTTGACAAGCCCGGTCGCCTCACCGACGAGGAGTTCGCCACCATCAAGATGCACTCCGCCTACGGTGGGCAGCTGCTCGACAACGTAGAGGGCGAGGTCATGGTCCTCTCGCGCAAAATCGCAGTCGACCATCACGAACGCTGGGACGGGAAAGGCTACAACGAGGGCAAGGCGGGCGAAAAAATCAGTCTCGAGGGACGCATCGTCGCTGTGGCAGACGTATACGACGCCCTCACCAGCAGGCGCTCCTACAAGGACGCCTGGGACGACCGAGAGGCCTACGACGAGATCGTACGCTGTTCGGGAACCCAGTTCGACCCCGCCGTCGTCGAGGCGTTCCAGAGGCGCTACGAGGACATCAACGCCATCCGTCAGAAGTTCCACGACTAAGCGCTGCTTGCGACATGGCCGCGGCAAACAAACTCGCAGCTCAGGCAGCTATTCCGGGTTACGGCCACCACAGAGGTAGAACACCGCGATCAGGCCAGGCCCACAGTGGGCCCCGATAACCACCCCGAGGTTGCTGACGGTGACTCTTCCCAGCTGCGGATAGGCCCGCAACAGCTCGTCACGCACGAATTCAGCATCCGCACGGCAGTCGACGTGCAGAATGTGTATCTCCACGCCCGTGGCATCAATCTTCGACAGGTCGCTGAGGATGCCGTCCCGTATCGCCCTGAGTGATGCCTTGCGCCCACGAACCTTCCTCACGACCTCGAGCGTGCCAATATCAGGCACATAGAGCACGGGCTTGATGTTGAGCATGGTCCCCATGAGCGCCGCCGCATTCGACACGCGGCCTCCCGCCTTCAGGTAGTTCAGGTCATCTACGGTAAAGCGGTGCGCAACCTTCAGCTTGTTTTCCTCGCCCCAATCGATGACCTCCCGGAAACCCATCCCCGCCTCTTTGCGTCGCACCATCTCCAAGACCAGCGTGCCAAGTCCACCCGATATGCAGCGGGTATCCATAACGTAGAGTTCCTGCGAAGGAAACTCTCCGCGAACCTGCTCCGCCGCCAAGAGGGAGTTCCCGTATGAGGAGGACATCTTTTGCGACATGTCGAGGAAGACGACGTCCTTGCCGGACTCCATCAAACCACGGAAGAACTCGACATAGGCAAACTCGCCAATCATGGACGTCTTCAGAAGGTCGCCCTTCCGCATACCGGCGTACACGGCTTCACGACTCTCCTCCCTGCAGTCATCTTCGAAGGATTTGTCACCGACCGTGTAGCTGTATGAGATGAACGGAACGTGGTGCTCGTCGAGCCATGTGCGCGGCAGGTCGGATGTCGATGCGGTAGCGATAAGGTAATCTGACATGGTGCGTCTCCTCTTATGACAAGTGCTCTTACATCCATTCTAGCGCTCTGGCTGCTGTAAATATGGATTTGCCCCACCACCCCTTGTTTGTGGTGCATTCCGTTCACAAGAATTGGCGGCTTATTAGCCTGTAGAATATCCGATAAGGGTAGTTCCATCCGCACCGCAGGAAAGATAGCGGCGCGAAGGGCAAACTCTGTCGTTCTCAATCGGCTATCAGGAGCAGGCATGGATCTCGCAGCGTATCTGGACGGTGGCGTTCGCATCGCCACCATGCATGCTGATGATGCCTATCGCGGCACGATGATGGTCGCCTTCCCCGGCAGCGAGGAGTTCATGGGCGGATGCCTGGCCGCGGGACGAGGCTTCTTTCACATCGCGCAGGACGGCGCGGCCGAACCGTGCCCATTCAGTCCCTTCAGCGTAGCGAATGTGCGCGACGTGGGCCTTAAGGGAGCCCTACGCTCGAGCTTCTTTGATCGCGTGCAGGCCATCGAGGGGGCACATGCGTCCGAGCACACCGGCGGCTGCACGCTCTTCCTGCACGAGGAAGAGGTACGGCAAGCACTGGCAGACGTTGCTCGCGTGACTCACTCATGCTAGAGCGCCGCACGGACGACGTCGAGCACCGAAGCGCAGGCAACTGAGTCCGCGAGGGACATCACGGGAGACTCGGCCTCTCCCGACCTGAGCAGACTCGCAAAGTGATGAATCTCGCCGTAGAAGTCGTCGACCTCGTACGGCACGTCCAACACCCGCGGTGCTACCCCGTCCACATAGACGGTGGCGCGCTGGGGTCGATGCAGCTCCTCGACCACGATGCGCCCGCGCTCGCCCACGATGGTTGCCGTGCGGGACTTGGCGCGATCGAAGGCGCACTCGAGCCGTGCGGTCACGCTACCGTTGGTGAGCTTGGCGTCCGCATACACATCAATGCCGTTCTTCCGCTCGCCGGCAACGGAGATGAGCTCGAGCTCACCGGGGCAGAACGTAACGACCCAGCTCGCGCAATAGGTACCACAGTCAAGCAGCACGCCTGCGCCAGGTCCCGGCGTCATGTGATAGCTGCCAGTACCTTCCACGAGTCCCAGCATGTCGTTGCAGAGCGTAGCCTCGATGCGCGTCACGGGACAGATATCCTCGATTGCCATCATTATTTGCTCGTATATCGCCACGAAGCGCGGCTTCATCGCTTCCATGAAGAGCACGCCCGTCTCGCGCGACACCAGGGCGACCTCTCGCATCTCCTGCGCGCTCAGCATGGCAGGCTTCTCGCACAGAACCGCCTTGCCGGCTCGCATCGCGCGGATGGCCCACTCTCGGTGCAAGGCGTGCGGAAGGGCCAGATATATGGCATCGACCTCGGCATCCGACAGCAGCTCTTCATGGCTACCATAGGCGCGGACACCGTCCGCGTGAGGCACCTCGGCAAGGAATGCCTCCGCCTTTTGTCGCGTGCGGCAACTGACGGCGACGAGCTGCGCGTCACGTTCATGGGACAGGCTTGCCGCAAAGCGGTGCGCAATGTTTCCCGCGCCAAGAATCGCAAAACGAATCATGGTATCTCCTTCACTAGTCCCGCGAATGGGCACCGAGCTCCTTGAGCCGGGACTTTCGCTGGTACATGAGCTGGTCCGCGCGATGGAAGGTCGAATGAATCTCCACGTCATCGGGCTCGAGCTCGGCCATGCCTGCCGCAACGACAACACCGCCTGTCGGGATGTTTTCCTCGGCGCGGCGATTGAGCTCGGCAAAGATCTCGTCTCGATGTTCGTAGTCTGTGCCACGCACAATCACCACGAACTCGTCACCGCCAATCCTGAAGACCGGGCTATGGTCGTAGAGGTCGCAGATAAGCTTGCACGCCGCCCGTATGTATTCGTCCCCCGATGCGTGACCCAGCGTGTCATTGATATGCTTCAGGCCATTCACGTCGCACACGACCACGGCCAAGTCACTCGCCTCACCGCGCCGAATCGCCTCGTCAATCATGACCTCTTCTTCGGTGTAGGCGTACTTGCTGCGCACTCCCGTCAGCGCATCCTTGTAGGCGATCGTCTTTATGACGCCAAGCTCTTCCTCGCTCCGCTGAGCTTGCTCGCTCGCATTGCGGGTGTTTTGCCGCTCCTTCTCAAGCAGGCTGTCCGAGATCCTGCGCATCCGAACAATGATGGAGAGAAGGTAGGCCGTCAGCGCAACCCCGGTTACCGCAATCTGAATCGCGCTACGCGCAATCATCTCACTACCGACGCCACGAATCTGTTCCTGAATCAAATCATCGGCAACGAATACCGTCAACACCCAGTTCGTATCCTTGATTGACGCGTAATACAGAGTCTCCTTGATTCCGTCCCAGTCGAACTCCATCGAGCCTTTCTCACCATCATAGAAGCTCTGCCTTAGCTCGTCCCAAGCATCCTCGTCGATTTTGCTCTGCATCACGTCCAAGAGATTCTCGCCCGCAGCGATCGGTCCGAAATCCAGCTGTGTCAGGTTCTCGCCGTTGCGATAGTACAGACAGAAGGACGTGTCGCCCTCCTCTTCGCCGAATGCGAGCGTGTCGACGATGCTGGCGATATCGACCTGCACGAAGCATGCTTTGAGGGGCCGTCCCATAAGCGAGAGACCGGATACGGGTATCGCGAGACAAACCTGCTTGACCGCACCATAGAGACTCGTGGAGCTCACCACCTTGCCGTCGTCGAGCTGCCCATCTGTCAGGAAATCGTACCTGCTTCCACCCATGTAGGTGGCATAACGGGAATAAACGACGTCCTCATCGTCGACAACCGCAAACAACTCCAGGTCATAGAGGTCCTCGATCTCTCCGATGAATTCGCGGAGCGCTTCCTGTGAGACAAGGTCCTCCGGCTTCATGAGCTCAATCGCACGACCCATCTGCTCGAACTGCGAGTCGATGACACCCGAGACAACCTGCGACCTTCTGCCCGCAAGCTCTTGCAGGTAGAATTCGCTCACCTTGCCCACAGCTTTGTTTGCGGCGTCGCGTGCACCTCTAGACACCCAGATGGTCGTGCTCGCAATGATAGCCGCCACGACCAGCGCACCGACTACGACCTGTGTCAGGAATGAGTACTTCTTGAACATGCCGCCTCGCCACCTATTGAATCTCGCCATAGAGCATGCCCAGTATGGCACCAGCGTCGTCTTGGTAGACAATGGTCGTGCTCTCATCCGGCAGCTCGGGATACAGCTTTCCGGGCTCGACTCCGTCGGCGATCTTTACGGCTGTGAGGAGCGTATCGAAGCCAATGGAGTAGCAGTCCTGCACGCCAAGGCAGTAGATGACTCCGTCCCTGAGGTAATGCAGGGCCTCCCGATCGTGGTCCATCCCGACGATGGTGACCTGTCTCCCCGACTCCTCAACAGCGCGCGCGGCACCCACTGGATTGCTCATGTTGCAGCAGACGATGCCCGCAAGGTCCTTGTGATCCTCGAGCATTTGCTTCGTCAGCTTCTGCGCAAGCTCGACCGAATCCTGGTCGTAGGCCATCTCCGCGATCTCCATGCCGTCGTATTTGGAAATCGTGTCCTTCGCTCCTCGCGCGCGGTCTTCGTGACAGGGTGCCCCTTCGCTTCCCACGAGAATGGCAACCTTACCCTTGTAGTCGAGCTTCTTGCAGAGCGCCTCGGTGAGCAGGGCACCATCCTCGTAATTATGGGTGTTTCCCACATAGGCGATGCGCTTGCAGCCCTTGGCGGCATCCGAGCTGGAGAAGGTCATGACCTTGTGGCCCGACCCCGCCAGCTCGTCAAGCACCGGAGAGATGACCGCCTCGTCAGCCACGTCCACACCGATCACGTCGTAGGGACCCTCTGCCGCAGCCAAAAGTCGCTGCCGTTGGTCTGTCGCCGACACCGCCTTAGGCGCAAGGTACTCGTAGGTAACCGTCACTCCCCTAGCCAAATACTGCCGCTGAGCGTCTTCCATGCCAAGGGCCACAGCATCCCACCAAGGATGGACAATCTTGTATGTGAAGTAAAAGTTGTAGTGGTCCTTCTTTGGCTCGTAGACGTCAAGCTCGTGATTGAAGTTGACCGCATGCTCAACCATCTGTGGGGCAGACTCTCGCGCGTCCGACGTTGACGCAAGCCTCGGCGCCACCCCGCACAACGGCGCGATTAGAGCAGTGACAAGTGCACATGCTGCGATGGCTCTCACGGAAACACGCTCCTCTCAGATGGAGTTTGCTGCCCAAGAGTATACCGCGCAACGCGCCTCGTGGAGTCGTCCCTACAACCCAATATGAAGAGAAGTAAGCCCGCCTTGATGTGCGCAAAAGACCATGCCTTTCGTGCACTTAGCGGTCACGACCATGCGCTTTGATACCCTAAAGTGCGTGCAATTCCTTAGGCAAGGAGGTCAAGGAAACATGAAGAGGTTAATCTGCGCTTGCGCACTTGCCATCTGCATAGCGATTCCCGGCATTGCGCTTGCAGGCGAAAACGAGACCGAGATGACAGGTGGCTACGTACCCATCGGGATAGAAGAAATGAACGAGGCTGATGCCCAGAGCGAAAGCTCAGGGGGTTCCTCCGAATCGGACACACCTACGCAGGGTACAAACAACGAAACAGAGACGAGCAATGACGGGGGCACGAGCCAAACGGAGGGCAGCTCCTCATCGAAACCGAGCGGTACGTCTGCCGGAGGAACTGCAAGCAGCGGTTCGGGCAGCAAGCCGACAGAAGATCCGGGAGCAGGCGAGCTAGAGCTGAGCACCGATGGCGACACGAAGCAGACAGGCGGCAAGTCCTCGTCCCCGGCGAGCTCATCGGCATCGCAGGACAAAGCCAACACAGGCGGCAAGTCCTCGTCCTCGACAAGTTCTTCCACCTCTGACTCGCAGTCATCGCAAAGTAAAACCAATGAGAAGTCCGGAGATAAAGCCACAAGCAGCACCAAAGCTGACGGCAAGTCCACGAACAAGTCCAGCAAAGACAAGGGGGAGAAGGACAAGACGTCCCAGAAGGATGCCGATACAGCGAACGCATCAGCGTCGGGCAAAGAAACCGCCGCGAGCACCACTGACGCCGCGGATGAGAACTCCTCTCCTGTAATCCTGGCCTGCGTGGCGGGTGCCGTCGTCGTAGCATGCGGGGCATTCGTCATAGTAAAAAAGAAGCGCGGCTAGCCGAAGTACCAACCGCGAATAGCGGCTCCATGTAGTACATGGAGCCACTCTTTGCACGCTACCTGAGGTCGCGGGTAGCATCCTCCAGAATGCGCAGCTGGGCGATGGTCTCCTCGGGTTTGACGAGCTGCGGAGCGCCATGGGCAACCGTCTCGTAGAGCGCCTCGTAGAATGCGGAATAGGTGCTGCGTACAGTCTCGACGCGCTCTTCGTGGAATGCTCCGTCCGCATCGTAGTAGCGCAGGACGCCGTACTGCTCAGGCGTGTCAAGGCCGAAGTCGTCATGTCCGACTGGCAGGTAGAACTTCTTGAGGTCACGCTCCTGCTGGTCCTTCTCGACCTTGACGAACGTGCCGCGCTCACCATATACCTCAAAGCTCGGACGCTGGATGGCGGCCAGATAGCTCGTGGCAGCCGTCGCCTTGATGCCAGCCTCGTCGTAGTAGAAGTCGAAGTCAAAGACCATGTCGGGGCGACCCTCTCCGCCGAGCTGTCGCGCCTCCGCATGCCAGCGCTCGGGTACGCCGAGCCAGTCGATGAGCTGGTCCACGCAGTGACAGGCATGGCCGTACACGACACCGTTCATCCGGTCGTAGGTGCCCTCGTGCGCCATCTGATAGAAGGCTTCGCGCCAGTAATCATAGTGGGTAACAACCTCATACACACGGCCCAGCTTGCCGGATTCGGCAACCTTGCGTGCAGTGAGGTAGTCGGAATCAAAGCGGCGGTTCTGGTAGCACTGCACCGTGACACCCTTTTGCGCGGCGAGGGCATAGAGTTCCTCCGCCTCTTCGACGGTCTCCACGAAGGGCTTGTCGCATACAGTGTGCTTGCCAGCCAAAAGTGCCTGCTTGGTCAGCTCATAGTGTGTGGTGTGCGGCGTCGAAATCTCCACGATGTCAATCTCGGGGTCGGCGAGCATTGCCTCGAGGTCGGTCGTGTACTCGGTACCAGGAATCTTTGCCCATGGACCGCCAAGATGGCGAGCATAGACGGTCTTGACGCGGAATTTCTCGGGCAGAGCCAGACTAAAGGGTGCGTGATAACGATTGGTGCCCTTGCCGTTGCCGATGAAACCGATGTTGAGGATGCGATCCGCCATGACGGACTCCTTTCGGTTGGAGATATACCTCTTAGATTATACACCCATGCGAGCACGGCGAATCTCCCAACTCGGTACATGGCGCGCCTTGACATGGCGGCTACAGCTCCGGAAAGGGCCTACCCGATTGCTCGGGCAGGCCCCTTCCCACTCACCTTGTGTCTTGAGACGCGCCTAGCCGCCCATCTCGGTCTCGTTCTTGTCCGGTTTGAATTGCTCCGGGCAGCTGGTCGTGATGACGTCATCGGTGTCGAACGCGACCACATCCATGTCCAGGATCTCGTACGCTTCCTTCATCAGGGCCTCCTTCATGTTTCTGGGCTTAATCGTTTGCGGGCTCATCGGGGAAGTTCGCCTTTGCGGATTGGTCATAGTCGTACACGGACGTCATCAGATAGCGGAGATTCTCGTTCGCCGAGGAGGTGACTGCCCACTGCACGTAACCAAACGAGCCGTGGTATGCGCTTGCCGTCTCGTCCTCACTACTGACTGTGATAGCGTACATCTTGCCGATGCTTTTTGCATCAAAACTGGGAACTTTTACATTCTGAATTTCAGTTCGCAATCGCTTAACTTGAGGCTCGACTCATCAGGTGTGCGGCACCCAGACGAGGGGATAGATCGCGCCCTCAGGACAGATGTACATGCAGTTCTTGCAGCCGACGCACTCAGAGATGTCAATGCGAGCGACGTTGTTTTCCACCGTGATGCACTTCTTTGGGCAGACCTTCTCGCATCGACGGCAGCCGATGCAGGTGTTTGCGCAGGCGTCGCGTGCTCGCTTGCCCATGAGCGTGTTGTGACAGAGGACGAAGGAGACCTCGGCGACATCGCTTTTTTCCTGCAGGCTGATGAGGTGACGCGGGCAGATGGTGGTGCAGAGGCCGCAACCGATGCAGATGGCAGGGTCAACGACTGCCACGTCGTTCTTGTTGAGCGAGATGGCCCCATACGGACAGGCTGCCATGCAGTCGCCGAAACCGATGCATCCATCGGTGCATCCGTCGGAGAGGTGCCCCATCGTGGAATAGGACCTGCAGCTCGGAGCACCCTGGTATCCTGCACGCTCCTTGAGCACCACACGGTCAGCCGTGCCTCGGCAGGCCACGACCGCACGCTTTATGACTACATCGCCGGCATCCACGCCCAGATACTCTGCAAGCTTTTGTGCAGTCTCGCGCCCGCCAGGACCGCAGGAGTTGCACGCGGCACCATTGAGCACCGCCTTGGCATACGCCTCGCAACCAGCCTGCCCGCAGGAGCCGCAGTTAGCCCCCGGTAGCATGGCCACGATCTCGGCCACACGCGAGTCCTCCTTGACGGCGAGCTTCTTTGAAGCGACTACCAAAACCATGGATCCCACCAGACCCATGCCCGCGACGAGCGCAACGGTGAGCAATACCGAACTCATGGACCCTCCCCTACGCGCCAAAGAGATGATCGACCACGCCAGAGAAGCCCATGAGGCTCATGGCCGTAATTGCTGCCGAAACCAGCGTGATGGGCATACCGCGAAATGCCTCGGGTGGGTTCGCCTCATCCACCCGACGGCGCACGCCATTAAAGATGACCATCGCCATGAGGAAGCCCAGACCCGCACCGAGGCCAGCGACAAGCGCCTCGGGATAGGTGTAGCCCTCGTTCACGCTGAGCGTCGCCACGCCGAGCACGGCACAGTTGGTCGTGATAAGCGGGAGGAAGACGCCGAGCGCGCGGTGCAGAGGCGGCATGAACTTCTTGAGCGCCATCTCGAGAAGCTGCACAAGCGTGGCGATGACCAGGATAAAGGCAATCGTCTGCAGGTATTCGAGGTCCCACGCGACGAGCAGCTGCTGAATGGGCCAAGTCACGGCGATGGCAAGCACCATGACCAGCGTGACGGCACCGCCCATGCCCACCGCCGAACTGAAGCGTTTGGACACTCCCAGGAATGGGCAGATGCCCAAGAACTTGACGAGCACGAAATTGTTGACCAAGATCATGCTAAAGAGAATCGATGCGTACTGGGCCATCAGCGCTCGTCTCCTTTCTCGTTGGCGGCCTCCGCCTCAGCGAGCCTTTGCTCCACGGTCTCCTCGAAGCGGCGCAACTGCTCGACCAAGGTGCCGTCCGCGCAGTTCACGCGGTGCGGGTCATTAACGCGACAGACGATTGGGCACGCTGCGCAGAGGGTATCGGACGGCACACCCTTGGGCCTGCCCTCCGGCTCCTCGTTGCGCTGCTCGAACCACACCGAGATTGCGATGAGCACGCCGAGCACCGCGAAGCCACCCGCCGGCGTGATCATGATAAGCATGGGCTCCACGAACGACGGGAGCACCTGCACGCCCAACAGCGTTCCCGCACCCAAGAGCTCGCGAATGGCCGACATGAGCACGAGCGAGCCCGTGAAGCCAAGTCCCATCCCCAAGCCATCGAGCGCGGAAAGCGCGGGACCATGCTTCGAGGCAAACATCTCGGCACGCCCCAGCACGATGCAGTTGACCACGATGAGCGGCAAGTAAATGCCCAGCGCCTCATCGAGCGCAGGCAGATAGGCCTTGACAAGCATCATCGTGAGCGTCACGAAGCTCGCGATGATGGTGATGAACGCCGGGATGCGCACCGATCCGGGAATGACCTTGCGCAGCAGCGATACCACTACCTCGGAGCATACGAGCACGAAAGTGGTGGCCAAGCCCATACCGATGCCGTTTGTGACGGCTGTGGTAACGGCAAGCGTAGGACAGAGGCCTAGCATTTGTCGCAGGGCGGGATTCTCGGCCAGGAGCCCCTTGGTGAACTCCTTGCGCGCGGACGTCTCCTTCTGCATCAGCGCACCTCCTCATATGCCGCGACGGCGCGATAGAACGCGGTGCGCACGGCTGTGGACGAAATCGTGGCGCCGCTGATGAGGTCGATGGATGCGCCATCGACCGCATCGGCGGTGATTCCCACGTACTGCGACAGGTAGGAATCGTCCTCAGCCCGCGACCCCAAGCCAGGCGTTTCTTCATTGGGCATCACCGTGACGCGCTGCACGGCGCCGTCCTTGTCGAACGCAACGACCAAGGGGACCATGCCGCCGTAACCTTTGGCCTCGGCAACGATTACGTGGCCAACAGGCCCGCCCGTAGCGTCGAGCGCCTTGAGCGCGGCCGTGCAACCCTCCGCCTCGCAGGCTACCTCTTCGAAGGACGCGGCTTCAGGCATGAGCTCGGCGTAGGTCTGCTCGGCACGCCGCTGCTCTGCGGAGGCAATGACCGGCGCCGTGACGTGATGGACGCCTCCCAGCAATGCCCCGGCGACCGCGCAGACGCTTACGAGTACTATGACGGGGCGAATTGTCTCAAACGCTGAATTACTGCTGCTCACGATGCTCACCTCCCACCGGCACGTTGCGCGTGAGGGCATCGATATGCGGCACGAGCAAGTTCATGAAGAGTATCGAGTAGGCGACACCTTCGTTGAGGTTGCCCCAGAAGCGGATGAGGCAGGTAATCAGCGCACAGCCCACGGCAAAGACGATTCTGCCGCGCAGAGTTGCAGGCGTCGTCACATAGTCGGTGGCCATGAATACCGCGCCGAGTAGAAGTCCGCCCGAAAGCACCTGCGCCAGTGGATCGGCACCCACACCCAAGCTGAGCAGCGCGACCAACCCCACGTACACGACCGGCACGTGCCAGGTGATGACCCGGCGAACGAGCAGGTAGACGAAGCCTATGAGTATCGCCAAGGCGCTCGTCTCACCCAGAACACCCGCATGGGTGCCAAGCAGGAGCTGCAAGTAGGAGTGCGCCTCGGCAGCGGGTGCCAGTGGCGTCGCCGAACTCACGAGGTCCACCCCACCCAGCGTCAAACCCGTCGGCTCCATGAAGGTCGCCATGGCCGAGGGGAACGCAACCGCCAGAAAGATGCGCCCCACGACGGCGGGATTGGCGAAGTTGCAGCCGATGCCACCAAAGAGCTCCTTGGTCATGACGATGGCGACGAACGCGCCAATCACCACCATGTAAATCGGCAGGGTCGAGGGCAGGTTGAACGCAAGCAGCACACCCGTGACAGCCGCCGAGAGATCACCGCAGGTGTTTGGCAGCTTGCGCAGGCGGCACCACAGGTACTCGAAGCCCACGCAAGAAAGGACCGAGACCGCCGTCACCAGTGCCGCACCCAGCCCGAAAGTCACAATCGACGCCACGAGCGCGGGCGTCAGCGCGATGAGCACATCGCGCATGATGGTATGCGTACTCACCGGGGCCGTGAGCTGAGGCGCCGTGAGCAGAACGAGTGGACGGCCCGTCTCCTCCGCTGGATGCAGGGGCAGTTGTTGTTCCATGTGTTACCTCCTTCCCTGCGCTTCGCGCTTCTTTGCACGCAGGAAGCTGCGGGCGAATTTGGTGGACTGCGCGAGCGGTTGCTTGGCCGGGCACACATATGAGCAGGTACCGCACTCCACACAGAGGTCGGCCATCAGCTCGTCGAGGTCGTCCACGTCACGACGCATGTAGGCCTTTTGGATGTCGATGGGTGCCAGACGCATCGGACAGTTGTCGATGCATGCGCTACAGCGTATGCAGGCCGTTGTCTGCGGACGCTCGACTACCTCATGAGCAAACGCAAGCAGTCCGCTGTTTTGCCGAACAATGGGTGCGTCGAGCTCGGACTGAGTGACGCCCATCATCGGACCGCCGATGACCACCTTGCGCGGTTCCTCTTTGAGCCCGCAGTACTGCAAGATTTCGGCAATCGGTGTACCAATGTAGACCTCGAGGTTTTGCGGATGCTCCACGGCATCTCCCATCACCGTGATGCGACGCTTGGTGAGCGGCATGCCGTCCTGGATGAAACGACCCATCTCGCTCATGGTGGTGACGTTAAAGAGGAGCGCGCCGACGTCGGTGAGGTGGCCTCCGCGCGGAACCGAGCGACCGGTCACGTTGCGCAGAATCACGCGGCTCGCTCCCTGCGGGTAGCGCGCGGGGAGCTCGAATACGTCAATCCGCTCGTCATCAGCAGCCATGGCCCGCAGAAGCTCGATAGCCTTGGGCTTGTTGTCCTCGATGCAGATGAGCGAGCGCGGCACACCCGAAAGGTCGAGGCAGGTGCGGATGCCATGCAGAATCGTCTCTGGACGCTCCACCATCTCGCGGTAGTCGCCCGAGAGATATGGCTCACACTCCGCGCCGTTGACAAGCCAGCAGTCGATGCCCGTCAGATCGGAGTCCATCTTGAGCCAAGTCGGAAAGCCGGCACCTCCCAGACCAACGATGCCACTGTGACGCACCGCCTCGACAAGGCTCGCATAGTCGGTGACCTCGGGTGGAGCGATTGCTGGATCCACGGTCTGCTCGCCATCGGGCACGATGACGAGAGCCTCGTCGGAGCGCCCGTTGGAGTAATGAATCGATCGAATCTCCTTCACGGTGCCCGAGACCGGCGAAAAGATGTCGGCCGACATGCGAGCGTCCGCATGTCCCACGAGCGTGCCTACGTCCACATGCGCGCGGCGCTTGACCTGTGGCGTGCAGGCCGCACCTACGTGCTGATGCATGGGAAGAATCACCTGGCTCGGCAGCGGCATGTACGTCGTGGCCTGCTCGGCCGTCGCCTTGTTGTGCGGGATGCTGACGCCCCGCAACTCCACGCCGCGTCGACGCTTGAGTACGCCCCCTAGAAAGCGCCCCATACGACCTCTCTCTGTCTTTGATTGTTTCCAACCGATTTCCGTATACAGCCAAACCATAGTAGCACGATTTGCGACAAGGACAGACGGGACCGCAATATTAAACCTCGGGATAGCCACCACGGGGTCATTCACGCGCCGGTTTGCGTACGCCCTAATGTAGGGGCGGTTCCCTTTCCACGAGTTCGAGAAAAGGGAACCGCCCCTGACTAACCCTTACGTAGAGATAAACTACTTGCGACGGCGGCGGAAGCCAGCGAGGGCTAGAGCTGCGCCGGACGTAGCCATGGCGACTACGGATGCGACAGACGTTGCGTCAGCGGTATTCGCCAAGGAACTTGACTTCTTGCTCGATGTGCTAGCGGTCGTGCTCCTTGTGGGTGTTGTGGTAGTCCTGCTGCTTGACGAGCTGTTCGTGGAGCCGAGGCTGACCCTGATCGTGCCCTTCATCCTTGCCGTCTGCCTCGACTTTGCACCATCAAACCTAGTCTGCACGTAGTAGGGCACCGCGGCAACATTGCCAGACTTGTACGAGTCGAGATTTGCGTCGTCGAGAACCTTCGCGTTAAAGACAACCTTGACCTTCTTGCCCCTGAGCGATGCCACGACGCTCGAATCGTCAATTAACACGGTCATGCGCTGACCGTCGATACTAACCTGAGCCGCGCCTATGGCATTGTCGTCCACACTCACGCCGACTTGATCAGCAGCCGTGGTGAATTGCATAACCGATTCTAGGTCGACCCATATCTCCACGCGGGTCGCATCCGACGGCACCTCCTGGGTGACGGTGAAGCCGATATCGGTGTTTCTGGCAGCATACTGGCCTCCGACGGACGTAGTCACGCCGGGATTGGGAGTCTGAACCTCTCCCTGGTCGGACCACTGAGCATAGAGGGTGACATCGGAGCTAGCCTTGACCTTGGCACTATCCCTGAGCGAAGTACCACTGCCATCAGGCTTGGTATTCCACCCAGCAAAGAAGTATCCATCGCGGGTGAACGCATTTGCCGGAAGGGTAACGCTCTCGCCCTTCTCGACTTGCATGGGATCCATCGTGCCCTCTGCGTCATCGGCGTTTCCGTCAAAGGTAATTGTCACGGTCGTGGCCGGAGCGGATCCCTTGCTCCACTGGGCGTAAAGCGTGGCGTCGTTGTTAATCTTGACCTTCGCGCCATCCCTGAGCGCAGTGCCGCTACCGTCCGCCTTTGTGTTCCATCCGGCGAAATAATATCCGGCGCGAGTGAACGAGCACGTCGGGAGGGTGACGCTCTCACCCTTCTCGGCGGTGAGCGGAGTCATCGTACCCTTCGCGTCGGAGGCGTTCTTGTCGAACTCGACGGTTGCAGATGTTTCGGTGCCTGCCTTCCACTGGGCGTAGAGCGTGACGTCTTTGTTGACCTTCACCGACTTCTGGCCACTGATGGAAATGCCGCTGCCATCGGCCGCGGTATTCCAGCTGGAGAAGTGGTAACCATCGCGGGTGAACGCACACGCTGGGAGGTTGACGCTCTCGCCCTTCTCGGCGGTGAACGGAGCCATCGTGCCCTTCGCGTCGGAGGCGTTCTTGTCAAAGGTGACGGTCACGGTCGTGGTTGGCTCAGAGCCCTCCTCCCACTGGGCGTAGAGCGTGACATTGGCCTTGACCTTTACCTTCGCGCCGTCCTTGAAAGAGGAGCCACTGCCGTCAGCCTTTGTGTTCCACCCGGAGAAGTAGTATCCGTCTCGGGTAAACGCGCAGTCCGGAAGCGTGACGCTCTCGCCCGCATCGAGAGTGAGCGAGCGCATCGTACCCTTCGCGTCGGAGGCGTTTTTGTCGAAGGTGAGTGTGACCGTGGTGGGCACAGCCTCTGTCCACTGCGCGTAGAGCGTGGTATCCGCCCGGAACGTAACCTTCGCCTGGTCCTTGACCGTTGTGCCACTGCCGTCAGCCTCGGTATTCCATTCGACAAAGTCATAGCCGTCGCGAGTGAATCCGCAGGCAGGAAGCTCGATGGCCTTGCCCTTGTCGGTCTCGACGGGATCCATCTCGCCCTCCACGATGTCGGCGTTCCCGTCAAAGGTGATGGTAATCATCGTGGAAGGAATCTCTTCAAAGACGGCTTCTATCTCCACGTCAGCGTCACCGATTTCAAAAGCGTCGTTCTCGATGGTGACATCACCCGAGCGAACGACCCACTCTTTGAATTGATAGCCATCAAGAGGTTCGGCAGTGAGCTTGACCTCTGTACCCGTCTCGCCTGATGTCGGGTCAGCCGTGGCCCTTCCCAGGCGCCAGTTGTAATCAACAGTGACATTGTATGTGGTGGGCTCAGGCTCGCTCACCGTGACGCTCACCTGCTTGGTAGCCAATGCGTAGGTCTCTGTCTCGGATGCCGTGATGGTGACCGTCGCCGAACCCGCAGCCTTGAACGTGAGGGCGCCGGTCGTCTCGTCGATCTCCGCGATGCTGGTGTCGTCAATGGTGTAGCTCAGAGTTCCGTCGCCGTCGGTCGACGCCTCCACAACGCCCGTCTCACCTACGGTGCCATACACGTCATCAGCCGTGATGGTCTGAGTCTGCTTTTGCGTCTGCTGCTGGTCGCCGCCCTGCTGGTCGTTGCCCTGCTGGTCGTTGCCCTGCTGGTCGTTGCCCTGCTGGTCGTTGCCCTGCTGGTCGTTGCCCTGCTGCTGGTCGTTGCCCTGCTGGTCGTTGCCCTGCTGCTGGTCGCCGTCTGCTTGCGCACCCACGTTCTCAATGGACTGCTGAGCATCAGTCCTATTGGTGTCTTCTTGAATGGCAGACGCCTCAGCTTCCTTCTTCTCTGGCTCCGAATTTGCCACGCACGAAAAACGGAACTTCGCCTTCATGCCCTCGTCATCACCATACACAATAGTGAACGTGTCTTTCTTCGTCTCCTTCTTGATGACTATCAGGCAATCGTTGCCCGACTCTGTCGCGCTGATATTGGCGGAACCTTCCACCTTCTGCACTTTGCCCACGTCTTTCACGCCCTGCTTTACGAGCAGCGCTGAAGCCGAGACCTTCGTCTTTCCCAACCCGTAGGACTTCTCCTCGTAGAGCGAATTGGTCGCGCCATCTGCAGCGATTTGCACAGTATATGTCTGCGCTGCAAAAACGGGGCACGCAAGCGTTACCGCTATGCCCACGACGAAGAATGCCGCTACCACACGTACGATCATACGGGCAACCGACGTCATCGCCTTGTTTTTCATACGATCCCCCCTCTGTCAAACCTACCCATACAGTTTGAATGTAATCCCCTCGCCCACCTTTCGTCAAGCACGAAGGCACACAAAGGGCAACCCTCGCACCTCACATTTGCTACCATGGAGACGATACCCACGCACAAGGAGGACGTCATGGCAACGAAGCTCGGTGGACTCATCAAGTCGGCACGCGCGAACGCGGGTCTTACGCAAGCGCAACTACGCAGGTGGTCAAAAACATCGCCAAGGCGTGCGGGGTCACCCAAAAATCCCTGCTCGACGCCATGCCAAAGACCTCAGCGAGCAGGCCGTCTTCCTCCACACTTCCGCAGTTGATTAGCTGATCCAGAGAAGTCTTTTTGTGGTCTGACCTGCCCTGACGGGCATTTTTCTTTGTCAAGTTTGGTGATTTTTTATTGTGGTTTGTTGTGGTGTGTGGTATAATGCGAGAAACATATCCGCAGGTGGGACGGGGTGTGGCATGTACCTGAAGAGGACGCCGACGAAGAGCGGCAGGGTGAGCCTGTCGGCCGTGCAGGCATACAGGGACGACGAGGGGAGGAAGCGGCAGAGGACGGTGCGCACCTTCGGGTTCGTGGACGAGCTGGAGCGCGAGTTCGAGGACCCCGTGGCGCACTTCCGGGAGGTCGTGGCGGAGATGGACGCGGAGAGGCTGAGGGCCGAGGCGCCCGCCACGATCACGATCCACCCGGGGAAGAAGGTCGACAAGAGGGAGTCGTCCCAGCTCAGGAGGCATGTCGGCGACGCGCTCGCCTGCTGGTGGCTGGACGCGCTGGGGGTCGAGACCGCGGTCCGCAACGGCATGCGGGGCAGGAGGGTCGGCTACGACCTGAACGCCGCGCTTCGCCTGCTCGTCTGCGAGCGGCTGCTCGAGCCGGGAAGCAAGCTCGCGGCCTGGGAGAGCAGGGAGCGCCACTTCTTCCGCTCCGAGCTCACGGACGACGACGTCTACCGCGCGCTCGGCGAGCTCGACCGCCTGTCGGGGAGGATCGTCGACGCCTGCAACCGCTCGATAGCCAAGGGCTCGGGGCGCGACGAGTCGCTCGTCTACTACGACGTCACCAACTACTTCTTCGAGTGCGACCCGGACGAGGACGGCCCGCGCAGGAAGGGCGTCAGCAAGGAGCACAGGCCCAACCCGATCGTGCAGATGGGGCTGCTGCAGGACTCGGAGGGGATCCCCATCGCATACGACCTGTTCGAGGGCAACACCAACGACTGCGAGACGCTGCTGCCAGTGCTCAAGAGGCGCAGGGAGAGGGGGCTCGGCAGGGTGGTCGTCGTGGCCGACAAGGGGATGAACTGCTCGGACAACATAGCGGGGATCGTCGCCGGCGGCGACGGGTTCGTGTTCTCGCAGTCGCTCAGGGGCACGAGGTCGAACTCCGAGTACAAGGCGTGGGCGCTGTCGGACGATGGCTACGCGGCGAGCCCCGACGGCGAGTTCAAGATCAAGTCGTCGCAGCGGAACAAGACGGTCCGCCTCAAGGGCGCGGACACCTTCGACGGCCGCAAGAGGGACGTGGACGTCGAGGTCAAGGTGGTCGCGATGTGGAGCCGCAAGTACGCCGAGCGCGCCCGCCACGAGCGGGAGAAGGTCCTGGAGAAGTCGCGCCAGCTCGTGGAGAGGCCCGGCGCCTACACCAGGGCAACGCACTTCGGGGCCGCGCGGTACGTCAGGGGCATAACCTTCGACCGCAAGACCGGCGAGGTGCTCGAGGACCCGAGGGTGAGGCCCCAGATCGACCAGGCCGCGGTCGACGCCGCGGCCAGGCTCGACGGGTACTACCTGATAATCACCAGCGAGACGGACTGGGACGAGGGCAGGATACTGGACGCCTACCGCGAGCTGTGGAGGATCGAGGAGTCGTTCAGGGTCACCAAGACCGGCGGTCTCAGCTCGAGGCCGGTGTGGGTGTGGACGCCCGGGCACATACGCGCCCACTTCCTGACCTGCTACCTGGCCCTTCTCATAGTGCGCCTCTCGCAGCGCGCCCTCCCGTCGCACCCCTCGGCGCAGGCGCTGCTCGCCGACATGCGGGCCCTCGACTGCTCCTACGCCGACGACGGCTGGTGGCTCTTCGACCACAGGACCGACCTGACCGACGAGGTGTTCGCGCTCGTGGGCGAGGAGCCGCCCGGCGGTGTGCCGTCCGAAAACGTTCAACGCGATAGCGCCGTTTGCCCAGCTAGATTGGGGCAAACGGCGCTAAACTACTGCGGAAGTCAGGTTTGAATGTAATCCCCTCGCCCACCTTTCGTCAAGCACGAAGGCGCACAAAGGGCATCCCTCGCGTACCTCACATTTGCTACCATGGAGACGATACCCACGCACAAGGAGGACGTCATGGCAACGAAGCTCGGTGGACTCATCAAGTCTGCACGCGCGAACGCGGGTCTTACGCAAGCGCAACTTGCCGCGCTTGTGGACGGAGCAAGCCAATCTGACATCGGCCGCTTCGAGCGCGGAGAGGCCGTACCCACTTACGCAGGTGGTCAAAAACATCGCCAAGGCGTGCGGGGTCACCCAAAAATCCCTGCTCGACGCCATGCCAAAGACCTCAGCGAGCAGGCCGTCTTCCTCAACGAGCAGCTCAAGCACCTCCGCGGGCACTTCAATGCGCCTCACCGCCACCGAGAAGAGGCTCGTCGAGCTCTACCGTGCCGCAAACGCCGACACAAAGAAAAAGGCACTCAAGGTCCTCAGGGGCGAGGGATCCGACATGGACGACATTTTGGCCGGCCTCGGCGGCCTCATCGGCGACGCAATTCTAAAGAAGTAGTCGCACGGAATTCCCGCTGCGTTCCTACCAGCCCTTCTTGAAGACCACCACGTTGGTGTCACCACTGCGCATATAGGTGAAGTCGTCCATGGTCTTGCGCACCATAAAGATGCCCAGCCCGCCGATGGCCGCCTCCTGCGCAGACGAGGGCTTCGTGGGATCCTCGCATTTGATGGGGTCAAACGGCACGCCCTGGTCGCGCAGCTCAACTGTGATGGTTGACGGGTTCGCGCCGTAGGCGTAGCGCACGTGTATCGTGCCTGGCTCGGCCTTGTCCGCGTAGGCATAACGGCACACGTTGACAAACAGCTCCTCGAGCGCAACCTCCACCTTATGCTGCACATCCACCGGACACAGACGCGCCTCCAACTCCTTGTTTACCAGCGAAGTCGCCACCTCAAGGTTCTCGAGCTTCGCCTGCATGGTGGCAGTTCCGGTGACCTCCGGCACCACGCCGTACTCCAACGCCAATATAGTCACGTCATCCGATTGCTCGGCGCCCTCCGCCCAACGCGCCACGTCGGCACGCAACGAGCGAACAACCTCGCGCGAGTGCATGTTTGCGTGCGCCGCGAGGAACTTTTCCAGCCGGTCGTTTCCGTACTCCTCCTCGTCGACGTTGAACGCCTCGTTAACGCCATCGGTGTAGAGCAGCAGCTCGTCGCCTGGAGTGAGCATAAGCTTCTCTTGCCGGTATTTCGCGGTCTCGAACGTGCCCAAAAAGAGTCCGCACCTCTTTTTGAGCCACTCCCACTCACCATTGAAGCCATGGCGCAGCAGCGGGAAGTTGTGCCCGGCATTCACGTACGTGAGCTCTCCCGTGTTGTAATCAAGCGTTGCGGCCCACACGGTGACGAACATGCCCGCGTCGTTGTTTGCGCAGAGTCTTGAGTTCGCCGTCGCAATCGCCTGCGAGAGCTCCATGCCCGTGGACATGTAGTTCTCGAGCTCGGTCTTTGCCGCCATCATGAACAAGGCGCCCGGAATGCCCTTGCCACTGACGTCGGCGATCAGGAAGCCCAGCGTGTGGTCATCGATCAGGAAGTAGTCGTAGAAGTCCCCGCCGACCTCCTTGGCCGCGTTCATGGAAGCAAAGATGTCGAACTTGTCCACCTCGGGGAACGGCGGAAACACACGCGGCAGGGCGCTCTTTTGGATAGCCTTCGCCGTGTTGAGCTCGCGCTCCATGCGCGTCTCAGCCTCATCGATATATCCCTTGAGCGCATCCACCGTGTTGTTGATTCCCGTCGAGAGCGAAGCGAATTCCACGCTATCGCACTCCGTCACCCTCGTATCCAGCTCGCCATCAGTTATTTGAGCAAGCGAATCGTTAGTACGATCGATGGGGGTTACCACATCTTTGTTTAGCAGTCGCGCCGCGAGCAGGTACACCACGGTCAGCAACACGGATGACAGAAGCGTGGTCCACGTCATCGTCGCCTGCCGCCCGGCAAACACCTTCGAGAAAGGCTTGGCCATCATGATAGTGTAGCCGTCGTGGTTGAGCGCGCGCACATAGCCCAGTTCGGCGGTCGCATAATTCGAACCGTAAGACGATGCATCAAAGGGCTTCGTGTCATACACACCCTCACGTAGCTCCCCCGATTCCGCAAGGCTGCTTGCGTAGTCCTCGCTTCCTTCGCCAAAGAGCTCTGTCGTCGTCTTACCCACAGGATACGCCGGGCTGTTTGAGAGCAGCACCGAATCATCAACAAAGATTACGACTGTCCCATTCTTTTCCGGGCTGTAGCCAGATATGAACGATCGCAAATACGACATATTGATAATGGACTCCAGGGTATCTTCAGAGACGTTCTGCATCTCTTCGTTTTGCACAATCTCATTCAGGTTCTTTTCGCTTTTGGAAAGCTGCTCCGCAATGAACGTCATGTCGTCGCCCATTTCCCAGTAGGTGTCGGAGGCGTTCTGAATGGTAATGGCAACGTAGCTCAGGGCGGAAAGGACGCAGAGCACAAGAAACACCACAACAAAGAGCTGCGAGCCAAAAACGGTGCGTACGCTCACTTCGACCTGAGCTTTGGCGAAGAAGCGTACGATGAAATCCACGAACAACGAGACGGCAAATAGCAAGGCAAGATTCAGCAGCCATTGCGTCTCCAACGAGCCCAAGCCATCCAGCGCGTTAATCCACTCAAACGGGACGTCGCCTACCGCGCCATGCTCAAGCGCGGATTGCAGCGTTCCGAGAACAATCTCAAAAAGGACATGAATCAAAAAGGCAACGGACACGTAGACCGACCCAAAGAAGCTCACGAGAGCCAAGTAGACAACTCTTCGCTTGCCCGTAGGGTTGTTGCGCAGAGCGATGGCAAAGAGTAGGCCCAAGGCGAAGCCAGCGAACGTAAACAACACAATAGAGTTGAATATGCCCACGAAATAGCGTTCTACAAGGTTGAGCGGCTGGACACGCGCGTGGATGCATAGCACCATGCCGCTCAGAAAGCCCTCCAACGCTCCCGCGCCCTTGCCCATCAAAAGTGCCGCTGCCACTACGGGCACCAGAAGGCCCATGACATAGCACAGATACTTGCCATTCGCGCCAACACCGATGAACCCGAGCTGCGTAAAGGTCATGGTTGACCCGACCACAAACAGCGCCAGAAACGCCTGTGCTTTGACCTTAAATGGCGCGTCGTGAATTAGGCCCTTCCAGTCACGAATTCGGTTTTTGGCAGGCTTCGCGGGCTTCTCGGCCGGCTCTGCCATCTCCGCCATCTCTGCCGTCTCTGCCGGCGTAATTGCATCGTTGAGTTCCATGGCTCCCCTCTCGTCTCCCCAGATGATAGCAGAGCGGCGGGAAGTCGCCCACACTAA
Organism: uncultured Actinomycetes bacterium; assembly: GCA_900318935.1. Classification (GTDB taxonomy): domain Bacteria; phylum Actinomycetota; class Coriobacteriia; order Coriobacteriales; family Atopobiaceae; genus RUG440. The sequence goes on along the minus strand of ONMP01000003.1, from coordinate 17,433 downwards.
CGAAACTCGTAGTGTCCGAATGCAGACGGAAGGTCGGCAGGCACGTCGGTGGCCTGCACGGTTCTGTCGGCCAGCTCGCCCGAGGTGCCTAGCGATCGGTAGGCCTGCACGGCCCAGCTGTCCACGCCGCGCGCAGCGAGGTCATGAGCTATGGCCGAAAGGTCGCCAGCGGTGAGGAGGTCGGGGTGCCACGTCGTACGCGCCTCAAACGCCACGCCCGCGCCAAGCAGCAGCTCGAGACTCTGACGGGCAAGGTCGCCCGAGCCAGAGACGCGCGTCATCTGGTCGTAGGCATCCCACGGCGCCTTGACGTCAAGGCCTACCCAATCAAGGTACGGGAGCACCTCGGCAAGCCGATGGGGATACGCGCCGCAGGTATGCAGTCCAACCGCAAAGCCCATCTCACGCGCACGTCGAGCCGCCTGCACCACGCCCTCTTGCGCGAGCGGCTCGCCCCCGCTGAAGACCACGCCATCCAAGAGGCCGCGTCGCTGCTCGAGGAGGCCAAACAGATCCTCCTCATCCAGCGTCGCGGCCTCGAAGCGGCGAATCGCATGATTCTGGCAATAAGGACAAGCCCACGGGCATCCAGCGAGAAACGCCACGCACGTGAGCTTGCCCGGCCAGTCGACCGTAGAGAAAGGCTCGATGCCCGCTATGCGCAGCACGCGGTCGGCTCCACGAATTCGACGCGCTCGTGGAACTCACCCTTCTTTCCCGTGTTGTAGAATGCGACGGGGCGGTAGTAGCCCATCACGCGCGTCCATACCTCGCACGGCTGACGCTCGTCGTTGGAGAGCTCGACGCCATCGATCGTGACGCCCGTGCTCTTGAGGTCCTGCTTGTTGACCATGATGGGCTCCTTTATCGAAAGAACTACAACTTGGGACTAACTATCCTACGACATACTACATCTTGTGTCAACTGACGCACGAAAGGGAGTAACTCAGTTTTCGTCCCCTTATGTGACTTCCATCTAGCAATCGAACGTGGTACTATGTCATTTAAAGGTTCCCCCTTGGCGACAAGAGCTCCGCTGCTCTTCCAGATGGATAGCTGAGGGGGTCGCTATTAGCTCAAAGCGTTATCGCCAACTTCGACAATATTGTCTCCTAGCCTGTCGAGCTGTGCAGAATCACCTCGCTCCCACTTGCGGTAGAGCGCCCATGAGTAATAATCGACCGCCTGCAAACAGAGCTCACTCTTCGACGCCATCGGCATGATTGAGAACCTAATTCCCGTATCTCTCACCAATGAAGCAAGCGTCCTCTTGATTGCGCCGATAATAGCACGACGACGTTTCTGCACCGGAATGGTATCGAGCATGACCATAACACAATCGTAAAGACCGATTGGCACCTCTACCGTCCACACGGCCCGAAGCAATGTAGTGACCGCATATTCGAACAGCCTCTCTTGCGTCCTATCCCTTTCTGGCATCGCAGCTTTGTCTACTACCAACGAGTAAACGCGAGCATCTGTCGAGTGTTCTTTGAGCACCCGAAACACCTTCGCACGCGTCTCCAGCGAGTCCTCGGTTGCATGAAAGTAATCATTGCCCTCATGGCTATTGCTGAATCGTCCCTGCGTTGCGATGACGTCATATCGGCACTCGAGCAGCGCGCGATGCAACGGAAACTCGTCACCCGTGAGCACAAGAGCTGTATAGAGGAAATACCTCGACCCAGTGTCATCGAAGTTTGTACTCCCCGCCTCATCAAGATAGCAAAGAAGTGCGTTTTGTTTATTGAGCTTAGTCATAAGACAAATCCAGCCTACCGGGACATGCGAGCGCGCTTTGCCTGGGCGAGTTCCTGATCGCAAATCGGGCAGAAGGCGTGCTCTCCCGCGATGTAGCCGTGCTTGGGGCAGATCGAGAAGGTCGGCGTCACGGTGATGTAGGGCAGGCGGAAGTTCTCGAGCGAGCGCTTGACGAGCTGCTTGCAGGCCTCGGCAGACGACACGCGCTCCCCCATGTAGAGGTGCAGGACCGTACCGCCAGTGTACTTCTTTTGCAGCTCTTCCTGCTCGGCGAGCGCCCGGAATGGGTCGGCGGTGTAGCCGACGGGCAGCTGCGAAGAGTTCGTGTAGTAGGGCTCTTGCGGCGTGCCGGCCTGAATGATGCCGGGACAGTGCTTCAGGTCCTCGCGCGCGAAGCGGTACGTCGTGCCCTCGGCCGGGGTCGCCTCGAGGTTGTACATGTGGCCCGTCTCTTCTTGGAACTCCACCATGCGTCTGCGCACGTGATCGAGGATGCGCAGGGCCATCTCGCGACCCTCGGGCGCGGTGATGTCGTAGGCATCGTGCGTGAAGTTGCGAATCATCTCGTTCATGCCGTTGATGCCGATGGTCGAGAAGTGGTTGCGCAGCGTGCCCAGGTAGCGCTTGGTGTAGGGGAAGAGGCCCGCGTCCATGAGGCGCTGTATTTCTTTGCGCTTGAGCTCGAGCGAGACCTTCGCGAGAACGAGCAGATAGTCGAGCTCGTCAATCAGGGCTTCTTCGTCACCAGGATGCTTGTAGCCAAGGCGCGCCATATTCATCGTGACGACGCCGATGGAACCAGTTTGCTCGGCCGAACCAAAGAGGCCGTTGCCACGTTTGAGCAGCTCGCGTAGGTCGAGCTGTAGGCGGCAGCACATCGAGCGGACCATGTGCGGCTCGAGGTCGGAGTTCACGAAGTTCTGGAAGTAGGGCAGGCCGTACTTGGCCGTCATCTCAAACATCCGGTCGGCGTTCTCGGAGTCCCACGGGAAGTCACGCGTGATGTTGTACGTCGGGATGGGGAACGTGAAGACGCGCCCCCTCGCGTCACCCTCGGTCATGACCTCGATGAACGCACGGTTGATCATGTCCATCTCGGCCTGGAGCTCGCCATACGTGAAGTCGACCGGCTCTCCGCCCACGAGCGGCACCTGGTCACGGATGTCCTCCGGGCAAGTCCAGTCGAAGGTAAGGTTCGAGAAGGGCGTCTGGGTGCCCCAACGACTCGGGACGTTCATGTTGTACACGAAGCCCTGCATCTCTTGCTTGACCTCCTCGTAGCTGAGGTTGTCAACGCGGATGAACGGCGCGAGGTAGGTGTCCGTCGAGCTGAACGCCTGCGCGCCGGCCCACTCGTTTTGCAGGGTACCGAGGAAGTTGACCATCTGGCCCATAGCGACGGAGAGGTGCTTGGGCGGTGCGGACTCGACCTTGTTTGCGACGCCGTTGAAGCCCTCGTTGAGCAGAGTACGCAGACTCCAGCCCGCGCAGTAGCCGCTGAGCATGTCGAGGTCGTGAATGTGCATCGAACCGGAGCGATGCGCCTCCCCCACCGCCGGCGGGTAGACGTGGGAGAGCCAGTAGTTTGCGATGACCTTGCCGGAGACGTTGAGAATGAGGCCGCCCAGCGAATAGCCTTGGTTGGCGTTGGCGTTCACGCGCCAATCCACGCGGCTCAGGTACTCGTTGACCGAACTCGTCACGTCGATGTAGGTCTCGCGGTCGCGGCGGTTCTGCGTGCGCTTCTCGCGGTAGACGATGTAGGCACGCGCGGTCGCAAAGTGATTGGCCGTGATGAGCGTCTGCTCGACGATGTCCTGAATCTCTTCGACCGTAGGAGAGGCACCCATGAAGCGGTGCGCGATGACCTTGCACGCCTGACCAGAGAGGATGCGGGCCTCGTCCTCGCCGAACTCGTCGGTGGCCTCGCCCGCCTTGAGAATTGCGTTCGTGATCTTTGTCTGGTCGAAACTCGTGAGCGAACCGTCGCGTTTGATAATGGAGGTGGGATAGGCTACGGGAGACATGGCATCCTCATTGAGTCGGGAACAAAGACAAGCGAGCCGATACGATACTCTGCGCGGCCCGACTTTTCAAGCTCGCATAGGGAAACCGCCGAAAGACAACTTGCGTACCCGTCGGGCCGTCGGACCACATCAATACCTCGATTAGAAGCGGGACACGCCACCCGAACGTCGTATAATTATTAACAATCCATAATCCATATCACGAAACCCAGGAGACCCCATGTCAGCCCAATCTACCACG
>ONMP01000003.1:0-13381 GCA_900318935.1 uncultured Actinomycetes bacterium | reverse complement strand
TCCTCGGCCTAGCGTTAGGAACACTCGTCTCCCTGCCAGCGGTCGCGGGTGGATACCTCGTGCCCGCATCCGTCGCCCACGCTGCCGAGAGCACCAAGGGAGCCGAACGGGACGGCGGCGAAGCCCTCGAAGGCACAACCAAGATCACGATGGTGTCCGCAAACGAGGTGGGCTTCGTCGTGGTAGACACGTCCAACGGCGGCAGAACCAAGGTGCCCGGGGCCACGGTCAAGGTCACCTCGCGCTACAACAAGAAGTCCGTGAAAGGCACCACGAACGAGGACGGCGAGGTAATCCTGGACGTCCGCAACCTCGCGGAGAACCCCACCTACGAGGACGTGGACGACCTAGAGAGCTACGGCTTCAATGGCACCATCGAGGTAACCTGCCCGGGCTATCGCAGCTTCCAGACGGCCCTCGTACGCGTCGAGGGTGGCGGCGGCCTGCTCGTGCCCACGCGCCCCTCCACCGACACTGCCCCCTACCTCCGCATGGTCTCCTTCAACGAATGGGACATCCTCTACACCAGCACGCCCTTCGCCTGCACGCCGGCCAACGACGACACCCACACCATAACGATGGAGTTCGCCCAGCTCGGCTCGTCTCAGGTCACCGTGATGTTCAAACAGGACGAGGGCGACGTCACGCTCTTTACGGCAACGGGCACACCGAAGAACGGCAAGCTCACCATCGAGAAGCAGGGCAAGTTCCTCCAGAGAGGCCACACAGAAGCCCTGCCCATCACCTTGGACAAGTACGACTCCTCGTCCGACGAGGCCCTCGACGTGGACTACCACGCCTTCAGCATCGAGCTGGTCCAGAGCAGCACCCACTACGCCTGGCCCATCCACCTCATCGTGTGCGAGACCGAGATCGAGCGCGACGACGTCAGGCCCGAGAGCGGCCTCTCTCCCTTCAAGACCGAGAAGGGCATGAACACAGGCCTGGACCTCACCTGGCCGTCCAGCCTGCCTGTGGTGGGAGGCGGCAAGATCTCGCCATTCATGCCCACCCTGCCCGTCAACGTGTGCCTGAACCCCTGGGGATACCTGCAGGTCACCGTCCAGCTGACGCCCGACTGGGGTTACAAGCGCGACAACGGGGAGCACAAGGGCCCCCAGGAATGGAAGAAGCAGCCACGCACGACTGCCGCCGCACAGTTCCAGAAGAAGCTCGACGCCGTGGAATCCAACGTGGACAAGGCCATCGCGGCGTACTCCGACGGCACCTTTGTCCACCCCATGAAGAGTTCCTGGCAGTTCGTCGTCACCTTCGGCTCCCAGTTCGTGGCGCTCGCCCAGTGGGACATAGTCAAGCACCAATTCCGAGGCCTGCTTGCACTGCAGGGCTTCATTAAGGCAAATTACACCCACACGTGGCCCTTCCTACTCGGCCCTATCCCCTTCGTCGCCACTCTGACCATCAATTCGGTCACGATGCTTTCTCTCCAGGGCGCCATGTACACCAAGGAGTCGAAAACCCAGACCCCAGAGGGTGTGCTCAACGACACAAGCGAGTGGTGCTTCGACTATTCCAACTGTGGCCTCACCCTCACGGAAAACTTCACTCCCAGCTTCTCCTTCGGCGTGGGAGTAAAGGGCGTGATGTCGGTGTCGGCCAAGGCCAGCTTCACACTAACGGTGGTTACCGGCCTGGTGAGCGACAAGGACTACAGCAAATCCAAGACGTTGCCTCACGTAATCTGTGGCTACATGGTCCAGATCACCGTGGTCGTGAGCTTCTTCCTCTTCGACGCGACCTTCCCCCTCTACAACTTGAAGTACCGCGACTTCTACGACAACTGGAAGGGCGGGCTGCAGCCCATGAGCGATGACGAGCCGCTGATGCAGGCCTTGGCGGACGAGGATCCGGCGGAGTTCTTCAACAGCATGAACATCATCACCGACGCCATGCTCGCCAAGCACGTGGAGTTCAACGAGACCGCTGCAGAAACAACGGACGAGAACGGCCTGGCCCCTCTGGCTGCGCAGGGCGAGGACGAGGGCTTCGTGGACGGGGTCTTTGACTGGGAGAGCGTGCGCGAGGACGATATCAAGGGCACGCTCGACAACGGCATTACCATCACCTACAAGGTATATCGCATTGTGCCGGATGACGAGATGGAGGGCATTGTCGCGCAGTCGGCAGAAGCCGACGAGACCGGGACACACCAGGATGCCGCCACGGAGGGGGTCCAGGCCTTGCCCGACGCAGACGTTACGGAGGAGCCGACTATCGCTCTGGGAGCAGGCCCCTTGGCTCATCCCCGGCGAGGAAGAAGCCGAGGTCGCAGGGGACGCATCCACCGACAAGGCGCTCGCCGATCAGGCGAGCCAAACAGCAGGCCAGCCCGGGAAGGACGCGGAGAAGGACGAGACCGCACCGCGTGCGCGCAGGAGGGGCATCCTCCGTCGCCGACCTTCTTCCCACTCCTACCAGCCCGTCGGTTCCGGTGAGGGCCTCTTTGCCATGGCCGAGGATTCTGTCGCCAAGCTCTACGACCCCAGCCTCGACCCCGACCCCGACTCGGCGGGCATTGGCATCAACGGCGGCGTGCGCCCCTCGGCCGACAGGATCATCGCCCAGAACGTCTACGGTGACCCCCGGATGAAGATTGCGAACCTTCACACCGACACCAACGGCATTCACCTACGCGCCACCTGCGTCTTCCGCATCGGCACGGTACTCATAGACGGCCAAGTGCGCACTCGCATCATCATGACCGTGGTCGACGCCGAGTCGAGCATGTCGGATGCCTCGGATATCATCGGCTCCTCCAAGCCCATCGACTTCGACATCACCGACCTGGAGGGCATCACCCACGACGACCTCTACGACTACGACTTCGACATCGCCTTCACCACCTCGGGCAACGCCGACTCGGTCCTACTCGTTGTGGTGTCGGGCAAGCGCGCGATGCAGGACAACACGCCCATCACGCAGGCGGCGAGTGACCTTGTGTTCTCCTACGTCGAGTTCCACGTTTACGAGGCCTTCGGCGGCAGGACAGGTGGGACGGCTACTATCACTCGTTCACCAACGTGAGGTGCGCGACCGACGGCACCGACCAAAGTCCAAACATCATCGTGGCTTATCTCGACACATACTCAGAGGACATGGACAAGCTCCTCTCGGGCGGCACCGAGGACGTCCACACGCGGGTGGTCTTCAAGCTCATCGACCGGGTGAAAGGTACGTGGAAGGACGCCGAGCAATCCGACGTCGACAGGGCCATGGGCACCATCGAGAATGGCCTCGTCTACAGGATGGACCTCTCGCCCAAGATCGCTGACGCCTACACCCTGACGCTTACCACGACCGAGGAGCGATACTACTACGTCCTCAAGCTCGACAACACGACCGGGGTCTTTGCCAGTATCAAGCAGGCGGCCATGCTAGTGGACACCACGCCGCTTGTGCCCTGGCCCCAGCAGTCCTGCTACCTCACCACCTACCCCAAGGCGTCCTACCTGGAGGAGATCAACGAGAACGGCCTTTGGAAGGAGCCAGACAAGTACGATCGCTCCCAGTGGGTCCTCCAGAAGGCCTGGTGGGAAGAGGAGCTCGACAATCCGTCTGACCCCGATTCCGGCACGCCGGTCCTCAGGTTCGAGGAGGTCGGCCCCGTAAACTTCAACATCGACAACTTCGGCATGAACAACGCCGGTTCCTTCATCTTTTGGCCGCAGGCGCGCGAACCGGTGGAGCGGCGCATCTACAACAGCACCGGCGGGTACGAGACACTCGAGGACAGCGCACTCTACCACCTCATGGCCTGCCGCGTGCACAACGGCTACTTCTCAGAGCCCTTCATAGCGGCCGACCTCCCGCACGATCTCTCGTCCATCCAAATCGTGGCCTCGCGCGACAACTTGGCGCCGCTCGAGGTCCTCTCCACCGAACCAGTGGACTCGGGAGATCGGGACGACACCGGCAACCCCATCTACCACAGCGTAGACATATGGTACACCGCCGTGCCGCACCTCAGAGTTATCACCGCCACGGGTTGCATCGCGCCGGTGCCCTTCGTGTCGCCAGGCGGGAAGCTGATGTTCCACGTGGCGCTACGCAACGACGGCAACTCCTACCTCTCGGGCTGCAAGCTGCAACTCTGCGAGCACGCCGTGACCAAGGATGCTGACGGCAAGGTGACCAGCGATATCGCCTCCGAAGTCGAGGGCTACGTCACGGAGCTGACCTTTGGCAAGAACACCTTAGTAGAGTCCCATCAGAATCCCGTCGCGAACGGCGAGTTCCAGAACATCGAGCCGGACTTCGCCCTAGCCCCCGGCAAGACCTCGGTCTACAAGGTCTTTGTGAGGGTACCCGATGACTGGACGGACGAGAAGTACGTGTCCTTCGTCGCCTTCGACCCGACGGTCGCTGAGGGTGGCGCCATGGCCGGCATGTCCGACGACGTAATCCAGTACAAGACCTTCGCCCTCGAGCCGGGCGAAGCAAAGCCCGCCGCGACCGACGGCACTGCCCATGCGGACCGCGACCGTCGCTACATGGGACTCATCACGATCAACGAAGCGGTGGCCGAAGGCGACGACATCTATGATGCGCCTGGCGCAACGTGGACCGAGGGCGAGGAGCGACCCACCCCTGCGGACAATACCCCTACGGATGCCGTAACGCCTGCGGACGGCACCTCTGCGGACGGCGGCACGTCCGCAGTCGGCAGCCCAACGACCAGCAGCACCCCTGCGACCAGCGCCCCGGCAACTGGCACGAGCACGGTCGAAACGCGCACGGCCACGCCCAGAACGTCCGACCCCCTCTCGGGGACACTGGCAGCAGGACTCGCACTCGGCGGTGTGGCGCTCGCGGCATACGGTCGTCGCCGAGCTGCGAACGAGCACACCGCAAAGGAGTGATTCGCTCTGAGGGCAATCTCTAAGCGAATCGCTGGGAATAAAAAACCGAAGAGAAACGAGAAGCAGATGCGTACGATTCACAGACCACTGGCCGTATTCGTGAGTCTCTCCATGGCATTGTCGCTCCTGTTGCCCGAGCCGTCGGTCGCGGAGAGCATCGTCTCCCCGGAATCAGGGGGAACGGAAATCCAAGAAGTGGAGGAGGCATCTGCCCCGGAGGCGCCAAATCCCGATGGAGAGGCGACCTCGGAGGCGTCCGGCGCAGAGAACCCCGCCATCGAGGAGACATCGTCGGCCCCGGAGGCGTCAACCGAGGCCGAGGGCGAAGCCAAAGAGGAGCCCGCCGCACAGACCGAGGTCACCGCCGTGAAGGAGCCAGTCGCAGAACCCCTATCAGTCCAGGACGACACCCAGGAGATACGGGTAAAGACGGCTGACGAGCTGATCGAATTCATCAATCACGGCCCAGCCGATGCCACCATCATGCTGGACGCAAACATCGTGCTACCCGAGGCCCTCAACCTAGTGGCGGGGCGCAAGGTGACCCTTAACCTCAACAACCATCAGCTCTCCAGGACCGTCCCACACGCCGGAGATACCTTTTGGTCGCTTCCGAATGATGGCTCGGTAATCATCGTCAACAGGGGAGCCGAGCTCACCATCAAAGACAGCTTCCTCGCTGGCGGCACCATCACCGGCGGTTGGAGCTTGAGGGGCGGCGGCATTCTCAACGCAGGGACTCTCAGCATCACCGGCGGCACCATCACCGGCTGCACGGCCATGATGGGCGGTGCCATCTACAACGGGGGCGAGCTGGACGTTACCAACTGCTACCTCATGAACAACACGGCCCTTGCCAAGGGAGGCGCCATCGCCAACGACGCCGGAGCCACGATGCGTGTGGCCGGTGGGCGCATCGAGAGCAACAAGGTGACCGGCGAGCGAGAGGCCTGGGGAAACACCGGACATGGCGGCGGCGTCTTCAACCAAGGCGTGGCCATCATGTCAGAATGCGTCATACATCACAACTCTGCGACTTACGGCGGAGGCGTCTCCAGCGTGGCTGATCGCGTCTACGGCGCGAACGATCCGGTCGGCAGCGCTACCGCCAACGTCGTCCTCTCCAAATGCGACGTCGCCCACAACACCGCCAGCCAGGACGGCGGAGGCGTCTTTGCGAGCGGCGTCGGCGAAAAACCTGCCGACGCCGAGCCGCCCGTCGAGCCGTCCGTCACTCTGGAGGCAGACACGAGCGTACACGACAACACCGCCACACGCTACGGCGGCGGTCTCTACGATCCCAGCTGGAATTGCACCGTGCTCATGACCAACGCCACCGTGTCAAGCAACGCGGCCAGCAAGGGTGCCGGCATCCACTGCGAGGGCGTCTTGCAGATGAGCGGTGCCCCGGTCGTGCGCGACAACCCTTCGACAGGCGCAGCCGACAACTTCCGCTTCGGAACCTATGACACCATCCACGTGGTGGGGAGCTTTACCACCAATGCCCATGTGGAGTGGAGGGTACCCGACAGCACCCCGCTCTCCTACATCACCCAGGACTACACCAAGTACAACGACGGCAACCCAGCCCAGTACTTCTTCGGCGACAACAACACGTCCTCCACCTACACTCAGGGCCACACCGTGTGCCTGAGCTCCCTGAAACAGGAAGCGATGTTGGCAGCAAACATCCCCTACCTGGACGAGGATGGCTCAGAGCAAATCCGCTGCGACTACGGAGTCATCACCGGCAACGACAACAAGAACCTCAGGGAAGGCTGGTATTTCGTTGCCGAAAGCCTGAGCCTCGCCGATCGCTTCTCGGTGCAAACAGGCCACGCGCGAATCATCCTGAGAGACGGCATCACGGCAAACTTCACCAAGGGAATAAGCGTAGAGGAGGGCAAGACCCTCTCCGTCTACGGCCAGACTGAGACGGGGGGCACGCTCACGGCCAATGGCTCCAACAACAGCGCCGGCATCGGCAGCAACAAAGACACCATGCCCGGCAACATAAACATCTGCGGCGGCACTATCCAAGCTAAGGGCGGCAGCTTTGGCGCGGGTATTGGCGGCGGATACAACTACGACCACGCAGGTTTCGGCTACCGACCCAACGACCCCAGGACCGTACCCACGGGCGTGATCCACATCTATCAGGGCAAGGTCACGGCCACGGGTGGCGAGTTCGCGGCGGGCATCGGTGGCGGCCAGCGCATGTCCAACCCCAAGGTGATCATCGACGGTGGCACAATCGTGGCTACGGGCACCTACCAAGCGGCAGGCATCGGCGCGGGCGGCAACGCACCTGTCTACCAGTCTATAGTCATCAACGGCGGCGACGTAACGGCCACGGGTCATGCCGGAGCAGGCATCGGCGCCGGCCACGACGCGAGACCAACTGGCTACCCGAGCATCTACGCCGAAATCATCCTGCGCGGAGGCCACATCAAGGCAATTTCGGAAGTCGGAACCAACACGCACGAACGTGGCTCTCGGGGCGCTGGCATCGGCGGCGGATCCTACGAATACACGCACGCCCAGGCCACCTTTGCCAGCACCGGTAGCATCATTTGCTGCGGAGCCACCATCGAGGCCAGCGGCTCCGCGAACTTTGCCTCCCCCCTGGGACGTGGCGGCTACTCCACCAATAAGCAACTCAACATCCGCCTCAGATACGACAGTCGCTACCCCGATGCCTCCATGGACTACATGGTCTTCGACAAGGCCGGTAAGAAGGCCCTGGCAGACGACCGCATTGCCGTGTGCCGCGACAGCGACTTCGCGCGCCTGGAGCCCTGCGACCACGCTGACTTCGATCTCGTCCAGGGCGAGGACGGCAACCGTAAGCTCGCCTGCAAGTATTGCGGACGCGACGACCTTGCCCACATAGTCACCTTCGAGCCTGGCGAGGGCACGGGCAAGGCCTTCGATGATTTCGCCCTGCCCGAACGGGACCTGATGCTTCCCGGAGCCGACGTCTTCCAGTCGCCCGGTGAGGGCAAGGTACTCGTGGGCTGGAAGGCTGGCGACACGGTCTACCAGCCGGGTGAGGCAGTGCGCTTCGATGCTGACACCACGCTCGTGGCCCAGTGGGCGCTTACCTGGGCATCCCTGCAAGACTGGATCAACCGGTCCGAATGGGGAGACACGATTCACCTCACGCAAGACGTCGTGGCTACCGCATCCGACACCACCCTAGCCGTGCCGGCCGACAAGTACGTGACCATCTTCCCGTGCGGCTACGCCATCAACCGCAACGTGGACGAGGCCTGCGAGGACGGCACCGTGCTGCGCGTGGAAGGCAGGTTGCGCATCAGAGAAGAGGATCACGCGAGCTATCCCAACTCCGTGATCACCGGCGGCAAGACGACCGGCAACGGAGGTGGCGTGGTCGTGGAAAACGGCGGCGAGTTCTACGTTAACGACGACGTGAGAATCACGGGCAACTCGGCTGCTGGCGTCGGAGGCGGTGTCTACGTGACCCAGAGGGGACGCTTCAACCTGCTAGGAGGCGCAGTGTCCAATAACTCCGCCCCCAGCGGTGGCGGCATCTGCGTCGGGGACTCGGGCGGCACTTGCACCCTATCTGGCGGCGAGGTAACGGGCAATACCGCTACGGACGGCGACGGAGGAGGCGTTCTCGTCGAAGGGGGCGTCCTTACGATTGACGCGAGTGGACCGGTGAGCGCAAACAAGGCCAAGGGGCAAGGCGGCGGCGTGATGATGAGGGCGGGCGCCGCGAGCCAGCGGCTGACAACCATCTCCGGCAATACCGCCGACACCAACGGCGGCGGCGTAGCCGTGGCAAAGGGCGCCAGCTACAACATGACCTTATACGCACGGATCGAAGACAACCTCTCGTACTCCTTCGGAGGCGGCGTCTATGTCGAACCAGATGCCAGACTCGGCCTCAGCAGCGACACCTCAATCACCGGCAACAAGACCGATCGCACCGCCATGGGCAAGGACGTCTACCTGGGCAGCGGCGCCCTCATAGAGGTGACGGACCAGCTCGACAGATTCAACGTCACAAGCGTGTACGTGCAAAAGAGGCCCACGTCGGGCAATCCCACCCAGATCACGACGGGCTTGGCGGGCAAGGGCGATGCAAGCAACTTTGCTACCGACGCCGCCGCCTACGCGGTGGGCATCAACGCAGAGGGCGAGGCGATACTGGGCACCAAGGCCACGGTAAAGTTCTCGGCCGGAGCCGGCACGGGCAGCATGGATTCCGTGACCATGGCCTCCGGCTCTACCTACACGCTGCCCGCGTGCAAGTTCGACGCGCCCGAGGGACAGGTCTTCAAGAACTGGCTGGTGAGCGGCGAAAGCGAGGGTCGGGCCGCAGAGTCCCCCCTGCTAGTCGAAAAGAACGTGACCGTCACGGCCCAGTGGACCCAGACCATCGCCTTGTGGGTGGACGGCACGCAGGTGACCGCCGCCAACACCACAGACATCCTGGGAGACGGCACCGCCTCCTTCGACCCCGCCACACACGTGCTCACGCTCAACGGGTTCGAGGCAGATCATGGCACCTATAGCGGTTGCAAGATCCTTGCCGAGGGTTTCGACCTCACCGTGGAGGGCACGGGCACTGTGCGCTCCGAGAGCTATGGCATCAAGGTGAACGACGGCAATCTTACGCTGAGGGGTGACCTCACTATCGCCACTAGCGGCACCCCATCTCGCTCCGTCATGGCACGCGGCCATGTCGTCACCATCGACGGTGGCAGGGTTACGATCAACGGCGAATCGTCTTCAAATCCCGTCACAGGCACCGGCGTCACCGCCTCTGAGCTCGTGATCGGGGCGTCCGTGGAGCGCTTCGAGTTGTTTGCAGACAGCATAGTGAGCTCCGACTGCGCCGTCCAGATCGCTGATAACCTCTACATCCAGACGCCCGAGGGAGGCCACTTCGAGGGAGACCGCTTCGAAAAGAGCATTCTTTATGACGCGCAGGGCAACACGTCCAACCACCTGGTTGTCGCCCCTCGACCTTGGTCACCCAGCTTCACCACCCATTCGCTCACGCTGGAGGGCAAGATAGGCGTCAACTTCTTCACGGACCTCTCGGGTCTCAGCGAAGAGGAGCGGAAGGCCTGCTACGTGGACTTCTCCGTGGCGGGTAGGGGTGGCTTCGAGCAGCGGGTGCCCTACGACGCCGAGTTCACCAACGAGAGCGGGACCTACTACGGCTTCGCCTGTTACGTCAGCTCGATCCAGATGGCCGACACCATCACAGCCACCTTGCACTACGGGCAGGACAAGACAGTGAAGGAGACCTACTCCGTGGAGACCTACGTCAAGAGCTTCGAGAGCCGCAAGGGCGAGTTCGACGACGAGATCGTCGCCTTGGTGGAGGCGCTGGCAGACTATGGCCACTACGCCCAGCCCTACCTCTCGGCCGCGAACGGTTGGAAGATCGGGAGCGACTACGCCGAGATGGCCACGCACTTCGAGAAGAGCTTCGACCACGAGGCCGTTGCCGCCGCCACCGAGCGCCACACATACACGAAGTCGAGCGTTTCCAGTGACGTCGCCCGCATCAGTTACCATCTCCGTCTCGACACCGCCACCACCCTGACGTTCAGCTTCCAACTCGCCGAGGGCTATGATGGCCCGGTAACGGCACGGTTCGACGGCCAAGAGACCAAAGCGCAGAACACGAAAGACGGGTGGCTGCGCATTTCGTACAGGGACATCTACGCCCACGAACTGGCCAGCCGGCACACCTTCGAGCTGCAGACTGCCGCAGGAACCACGCTGGTCGAGGCGTCGGCTCTGTCCTACGCCAACACAGTTACCGCTAGCGCGTCACAGTCCGCCGAGGCCAAGGATGCCATGAGCGCCTTCTACCGCTACTGGGCCGCCGCCGACGCCTACCTCGCCAGCCACGAATGAGCATAGCCACAGGGGGTAACCCCCTGTAGACAACATGGGGGTCGCCACGGGGGTTAATCCCCTGTGGCGACCTGCTTCTAAAGAATTGCCCAAAGGGGAATACCTCTTTGACCTTTACCACTTACGCAAAGCTTGGGCAGTGGCCGGTTTTGCGTTCACGTCAGAAAACGTGACGATCCAGGCGGTCGAGGGCTTCCTCGACCTGTACGTGAGGCACCGAGACCGCGATGCGCACGAAACCAGGACACGCAAAGAGACGCCCGTCGTGCCAGGTCACGCCCACGTCCCAGCCGAGCCGCGGAAAGTCTGCGTAGCTCACGCCGTGCTCGTCGCACCACTGGCGGCAGTCGGCTAGAAGCACGTAGGTGCCCTCGGGCCGTGCACAGGAGACGCCGGGATAGCCGTTCAGCCGCTCGTGGGCAAGGCTCGCGTTTGCCGAGAGAACTTGGCAGAGCTCATCAGTCCAAGCCGCGCCTTCTTCGCTGTAGGCACCGATGAGCGCATGCATGCTCAAGACGTTCTGGGCGTTGTAGTGCGTAAGGGATTGTTCCTTATTGATGCGGTCGCGCAGCCAAGGGTCGTAGGCGATGCCGTAGGAGCCGATGAGTCCCGCGAGGTTGAAGGTCTTTGACGGAGCATAGAAGGCCACGGTGTGGTCGTGCGCCCACGGCGAGACCGACTGGGTCGGGATGTGCGTATGACCGTCGAGAAGCAGGTCGGACCAAATCTCGTCGGAGATGACCCACACCTGATGCCGCTCAAAGAGTTCCATCGCTTGTTCGAGCTCGGCACGCTCCCAGACGCGCCCGCAGGGGTTGTGCGGCGAGCAAAAGATAACCGCGTGGATGTGGTCGTTGACGATGCGGCGTTCCATGTCCTCGAGGTCCATGCGCCAGACGCCAGCCTCATCGAGCACGAGCGGACTATGTATCAGATGGTAGCCGTTCGCCTCGGCCACGGCGGTGAAGCCCACGTAGGTCGGCGAGTGCACGAGCACGTTGTCGCCGCGCGAGCAGAGCACGTTGAGGGCGCTCACCACGCCTCCCAGGACGCCGTTCTCGTAGCTGATGTGCTCAGGTCGGAGGTCATCGATGCCCTTGCGCGTGCGATGCCATTCGATGATGGCCTGATAGTAGGCGTCGCTCGCCTCGTAGTAGCCAAAGAAGGGATGGTTCACGCGCTCGTGGATGGCGCGGGTCACGGACGGGGCCGTGGCGAAGCTCATGTCCGCAACCCAGAGAGGGATGGAGCCGAAGCCCTCCTTCGGCGCTGCGGGCGAGAAACCCGTGCCGTCACCGAGGCCGTCCACCGCGATGGCGTCGTGTCCGTGACGGTCGGGAATGGTAGTGAAGTCGAATTGCATTGATACCTCCTTGGCAAGTTGGGACAAACTCCCCCGGAGACATTGTCCCGCTTTCAGGGAAGAAATGAGATACTATATTTGTGAAGTGAACCGATCGATTCTCCCATCGAAGGAGCGCACCATGCGCGAGTCGTGCTCTGCCCCTTTTGAGGACCGCACCCTGCTGGACAGCGAGGCACTACCCGGTGGATTCATCCGCTATTATGCCGACGGGGACCAAGAGCTTATTCATGCGAACCGTTACGTGTTCGAGCTCTTTGAGTGTGACTCCGCGCAGGACTTCCTGGAACTCACGCAGGGATCCTTCCGCCACTTTGTCTACGAAGACGACCTCGACGCCGTCGAAGACAGCATCTGGAGCCAGGTACACAACCACGACGACCTGGACCACGTGTATTACCGCATAAAGACGAAGACGGGCAAGCTGGTCACCGTCGTGGATTACGGCAGGCTGGTGAGCGACTCCGATCATGGTCGCCCAACGTTCGACGTGTTCTTGGTTCGCGTGTCCCCCACGAGCGCCGTCGACTGGCTCACTGGGCTCTCTGCCATGACGCGCTTTCACGAGCTCGCGCGCATGGCCACGACCATGCTCTCGGGACTGGAGCAGCGAGCCGTCGCTGTGGCGCTCGACATCACGGGCATGCAGGCGTTCAACACGCGCTACGGAAGGACCGAGGGAGACAGGCTCTTGTGCGCCTTCGCCGACTCGCTGCGCACCCAATTCGGCAGCGAGGCCTGCTCTCGCTTCGGCGAGGACCACTTCTATGCCTTCGCCCCGGAACAGGGCGTCGAAAAGAAGGTCATGGCCCTCTTTGCCGACTTCGCCTCCGCCGACTTCGAGCGCGTGCCACCCGTGCGTGTGGGCCTGTATGCCTGCGACGAGCATGATGACATCGTCGCCGTCGGCTTCGACCGGGCCAAGACCGCCTGCGACATGGACCGCGCGACATGGCAGTCCCACCTGACGTGGTTCACCAACGAGATGGGCACGGATGCCCAGCTGCGCAACCACGTACTCGAGAGCCTGGACCGCGCCATAGCGGAGGGCTGGATTCGTCCTTATTACCAGCCGGTCGTGCGCTCGTCTACCGGCATGGTCTGCGAGGAAGAGGCCCTGGCGCGCTGGATAGACCCCGAGTACGGCCTTTTGCCCCCCAACAAGTTCATCCCGGCGCTCGAGAACGCGTCGCTCCTGCACCGTCTGGACCTGCATATGGTCGACTGCGTCCTC
>ONMP01000182.1 GCA_900318935.1 uncultured Actinomycetes bacterium | reverse complement strand
CGTATAGTGTGTGCCGAGTGTAAGCTTGAGGCTACCGAGCTTCACCGTAGGCTTGGGCGTCACCAACTTGCCATTGTAGGCCTGGTTGCTAATCGCCGAGACCGTGCACTTGGAGACACTCGCCTTTGCGATCTCGAACTGCAGGGTTTTCGTTCCCGTGAAGTTGCCCTTGCCCGAGACCGTCACCGTAGCCGTACCCACATCGGTGTTGTTCGCATAGCTGAGGGTGTAGTCGGTACCAAGCCTCAGGTTGACGCCGTTGAAGGTCGCTGTCACGCCTGGTGTGAGTGCCTTGCCCGTGTAGGTCTGGCTCTCGATGGCGGCAAAGCTCGCGCTGGAGATGGGGGCCTGTGCTATGGAAAACTCAACCGTCTTTGTGTCCTCGAAGTTACCCCAACCCGTAAGTGTCACCATGGCTATGCCCGCCTTGGTGTTGCTGGTGTACGCGAGCGTGTAGTCTTTGCCTTCCTCAAGGGTCTTGCCATTGAAGGTCGCCGTCACGGATGGCTTGATCGCGACGCCCGTGTAGGTCTGGGTCCCGATGGGCACGACCGTTGCCGCCGAGATCTTTGCCCTGACAATTGCGAAACTGACCCACGTTGTCCCTGTGAAGTTACCCTCACCTGTCAGTATCACCTTTGCGGTCCCGACCTCAACGTTGTCCTCGTACGAGACGGTGTAGTCGGTGCCGGCCTTCAAGGTGATCCCGTTGTATGTCGCTGTCACTTGGGGCTTATGTTCGGCACCGGTGTAGGTTCGATTCGCCACAGCCGCGAGTGTGACGCTCGAGATCTGCTTCCGGACTATGTCAAAGTCTATCGTTAAGTTACCTGTGAAGTTGCCCATGCCTGTGGCGATGCAGGTAGCCGTGCCGGCGTTCGTGTTGTTCCGGTATGAGAGCGTGTAGTCCGTGCCCTCCTTGAGCGTGATGCCGTTGTATGTGAGGTCAGGTTTTGGCGTAATAGGCTTTCCCGTATAGCGTTCCCCTACGATGTAGCTACTGACTCTGTCCATCTGTACCTTGGCTATAGTGAACTCGACCAACTGGGTACCCTCGAAATTGCCCTCGCCCGTAAGCGTCACTGTGGCCGTGCCCGCCTTGGTGTTGTTCGCATACGAGAGCACGTAGTCGGTGCCCTCCTTGAGGACCCTGCCGTTGAAGGTCGCCGTCACGGATGGTTTGATTGCAGCACCTGTGTAGGTCTGGGTCGCGATGGGCGTGATTGTAGCTGCCGAGATCTTTGCCTTGGCGATGGCAAAGGTGACCTGCTTCGTCCCCGTAAAGTTGCCCTTACCCGTAGCGATGGCTGTGGCAGTACCGGCGTTCGTGTTGTTCTGGTACGAGATCGTGTAGTCAGTGCCCGCCTTGAGCGTGGCACCGTTGAATGTGAGGGTGGGCTTGAGTGCGATAGCCTTGCCCGTGTAGACAACTCCTCCGACGGAACCGCTTGCCTGGCTTATCTGCGCTTTGGCAATCGTGAAGTTGACCGGCTTCGTGCCGGTAAACATACCCTTGCCCGCTATGGTGACAGTAGCCGTGCCGGCGTTCGTGTTGTTCTGGTACGAGATCGTGTAATCAGTGCCCGCCTTGAGCGTGATGCCGTTTATCTTGACGGTGGGGTTTTGCGTCTGTGCCTTGCCCGTGTAGGTCTTGTTCGCGACACCCGTCACCGTCGCGTCTGCGATGTCAACGAGCCGCGTGCTGGTGTAGGTGAACGTGTATCCGGTGTCGAAGCTGCCGCTCTTCTCGCAGGTATACTCTTCAACGTTGGCTGGTGATATGTCGAAGGCAACGGCAGTGCCGTCATAAGACGTTGCACGTAAACGACCAGTACTGGACTTCCACCCATCGCTCGCATATGTCACGACGAATCCCATCGACATGAAACTGGTAGTCGCCGTATCTTTTCCACTGCTTTCGTACGGTAACGATACGTGCGTTGGCCTCGTTCCAAAGTAATCGTTCACATCGTTCCAGACAACGCTCACGGGAACGTCCTTCGTGGGATAGATGACAAACGTAGACGAAACCGACCCCGTATAGTTACCGATACCCGTAGCAGTGACGGTAGCGGTGCCGACCTCAGTGTTGTTCTTGTAGGAATAGGTGAAGTCCTTGTCTTTCGAGAGCCTCGTGCCATTGAGAGTTACGCCAGGTTCCGGCTTTATTGCAGAGCCCCTATACTCCATGTCGGACAGCAAACCCATCCTGGCACCTGAGATGTCGATGGGGTCCACCCTGAGGGAGCAGGTCGCTGTCTTGCCGTTCCACGTACGGGCAGTAATGGTCGCCGTGCCGACATTATTTGCCGTCACGTAGCCCGAGGTTGAGACCGTAGCAACCGAGGTATTTGAGCTGCTCCATGTGACGGACTTGTCTGTGGCATTGGTGGGATAGACAGTTGCCGTGAGGGACGATCCGTTGCCTGGCTTCAAGTTCAGCGAGCTCTTGTCAAGACTCACGCTTGTGGGATCAATGGTCCTGACCGTAACGCCAATCGTCACCGTGTAGCCGTTGGCCGTGTGACATCCCGTGATGGTCGCAGTGCCGGGATTATGCCCCGTCACAGTAAGGGCACCAGAACCAGTGGCAACCGTGGCAACCGAGGTGTTTGAGCTGGTCCAGACGATGGCGTTGGACGGCCAGTCGGCACCACCCTCGCCTACGGAGAGCCACGCTTCCTTTGACTCCCCCGGCACAAGAGTCATGTTGGTTGGAGACACGTTCATCTTGTAGTAGGATGGGCTGACCGTCGTGACGCACTGGTGCGCAACACGCGTGCCGTAGTTTGCTCGATACTGCTTGCTCGAGCTACCACTGCGGAAGACCTCAACCGCATACGACCTTCCGTTGCAGTATACGATTGCCGCACCAAAGCAAGAGACGCTGGACTCAATCATGTTTGCGTAGTGGCCCGGACTGTTGGTCCAGCTTGTGTTGTACTCCGCAGCACTGCCTTCCCAGCCCATCATGGCGATGTTTTCCGCTGCCGTTCCCACCACTCTTCCGGGAACGTCACTGACGGCGCGCGCACCATTGGGACGTGTATGGCTGTAGTAGAGCACTAGCTCAGCAGCGCGCTGCAACGCGAAGTTCTCGAGGTCGGCATCCCAGACGAGGCTGCCACGCCCCACACGAGCGCGGGCCTGGTTAACGAGGCCAAGAAGCGCGTAGCTCTGGTCGTGATTTGCCTCGTAGTTGAAGGCCACTATCACGTCGGATGCCTGGACCGACAACGACACGGACTCGTCGGCAGTCGCCTCGTTTGGCACGACCTCACCCTCCGTTGGTTTTGCCTCGGATACGGGCACCTCCTCAGGAGCATCCGCGTCGTCTGGCGCGATCACCTCGATGCCCTCGTCGTGCTGCTCTTCGGGCAAATCGATGATTGACGGCCCGTTTGTCTCTGTCTCCGCAATCGCTGATTCTGGCGCCTCGTCTACAGGCACCCCAACCTGCGTGTCATCCTGAATCACCGTCACCCCAGATGACGAGTCGTCTACGCCTTCGTCCTGAGTCTCTCCCCCAGACGGGGTGACCCCTATCTCGGTGATTCCATCGTCCGCGAGTGCTGCGACCTGGCCCACAGGAATTAGCCCCGCAGTCAGCGTCACGCTCAGCAACGCCGAGAGCACCCTTCTTGGCATGTGCATGTTAACCTCCGATCAGCGATATAAACAATTTAGCTCAATTATAGACAGCTGAACGCATGCTTTTGCGTAAGAGCGGCCATCGGAAACACACTCTTCATGGCCGCCCAGCATGCCGAAACTTGTCCTTACAGCTACGAAATGGTGAGGCCCGAGGCTATTGCCTGGAGACATTTGACGGGCACCGTATAGTCACTAGTGCTGCTTGTGTACGTGCCATTACCTAAGGTTTGAAGAGTACCGAGATAGGATATCTGGGAGTCATTGAGCATCATGTAGTAAGGGCTGTGGATGACCGGCCACGCCTTGAAGTGGCGGGTGGTGACCTCAACGTACTTCCGTCCCTTGACTTTTGCGTAGAATGTATAGGTTCCTTCCTCCATCCTATATATCGTCCTCTTAGTACCATCCTTTAGCGTGGCGGTGCCGACCTTTTCATAGACTTCCGGCACGATGATGTCCGATGCGGAGTAATCGAGCTCAATGTCATCGGCATAGAGCACCGCTATATCGGAAACAGTGCTCGTTGTGAGTACGTTATCTCCGGAAACCTTCGTCTTGCCACGCCAATACTCGGGAAGCACGATCTTCCAGCCGTCACCCTTCATGGTGATGGATGCGTTCTTGTCCTTGAACGCAGCTACTGTGGTGCGCGTCGCTCCTTTATAAGTGGTTCCCGGGGCTGAGCCGCCCTTGGGAACAAGCACGACCTGAATGGCCTCGAGGCGATAGGCGTAGCCTGCCGTACCCGCAGAGGCACCATTCTTTGCCCAGCCCATCCAACCGAAGTGTTGTGCGTGGACACGATAGTACACGTCGTACTTATTCTTCATGTTGCCCGTGAGTCTGATACGGATGGCCTCGAGACGTTTCGCCTGCCCCGTGGTACCAGACATGGCACCATCCTCACGCCATGACGTCTCCCAGCCGTAGGTCTGGATGTGTGTGCAATACTGAATCGAACCCGTGACGGGTTTGTTCGTCAGTCGTATCTTGATGCCCTCGAGACGCTTGGACTGGCCCGTAGTGCCAGACTGAACCCCGTCCTTCTTTGACCAGGCGTCTTCCCAGCCGTAGGTCTGGCGATGCACGTAATACGAGACGGAAGGCTTCATGATCTTGAACGTGACCGTTTTCGTGCCGGTATAGCTTCCCTTACCCGTCACGGTGATGGTCGCCGTGCCAGCCTTGGTATTGTCTGCGTAGGAGAGCGTATAGTCCGTGCCCTTATTGAGCGGCTTGCCGCCAATCGTGACCTTCGGCGAAGGCTTGATGGCTTTGCCGGTCCAGGCTTGGTTCGCGACCTTGGCAACGCTTGCCTTGGAAATGCTCGTGCGCACATCCTGCACGCCGTTGGCGTATGCCGAGGCCGCGCCGGTGTGCGTGAGGTTCACGGTGTCACTACCGTCAGAGTCAAGGCGCATCGACGCGCCCCAGAAGAACTCGTTATCGACCACCTTTGCGCTTTTGACCTGCTTGAGCGTAAAGCTCATCGCAGTCACCAATATGGACGAAGTAATGTCGGAGTTTGTGACCTGCATCGTGCCACCATCGATTCCTCCGCCACCACTCACCTTGACGATGGAGTTGGTGATATTGAGTCCGCTCCAACATGCAAGCGTAATGCTATTGCGTACGTATTCAGTCTTCGTATAGTCCAAGATGAACGTCGAATCGCTTATCGATGCCTTGTCAATCATTTCATACAAGACAGACGAGGTAACGGGTGAGCAGCCGCATGCGCGCCCGACCACTTTGGAGCCATTCTTGACGTATAGTCCATTCACGCCAAACAACCGCAAGTGTCCTACGCTTGTTATGGACGAGAAGTCAACGGTCAGAGTCGTGCCATCAACGGTCAGGCTCTTCGCCATTACGCCATAGGCCAAATCGTCAGCCGAGGCAGCACTAGCTGTCGGTGCTAACGTGAGGCTGCCCGTACCCCGTAGTGTAATCGATCCATCGTCGGCGCAAACGGAATAGACGCTGCCATTTGCATCCGTCCAACGCGCAAGGCTTGTGATGCGGTTCGTTCCTTTGAGGGTGATCGTGACAGACCCTCCCCCATAATAAATGGCTCCCCCGCGGTAGCCATCGAGCGTAAGCGAGGATGCTCCGTTCCACGACCACGTGCCGCCACCTGAGCCCTTGCCAGATGCCTTGGCGGTGTAGGACTTGTTGCCAATCATGAGCGTAGGCTTGCTTGCCATGGCTTCCAAGGCTACGTCATGGTCTTCAGAGGCCGCAGTAATGCCTTGCTCGCCCTTCTCGGACGTCTTCTCCTCCGCAATGGATGCGGTCTCCTCTGCCACGGTATCGTCTTCCGTGGTTTCCTCCTCAAGGGACTCCTTCGCAACACCATCC
>ONMP01000303.1 GCA_900318935.1 uncultured Actinomycetes bacterium | reverse complement strand
TGGGACGTCCTACAAGTAAGAAATATATTCCTACACAGTTCTCACATAATGCATCGCTTACCTATTTGATGAATGAGGGTAAATATAGTGTATCTCTTGAGTGCACAAATCTTACGGATGAGAAACTCTATGATAACTATCGCCTGCAGAAGCCAGGTCGTGCATTTAATATTAAATTCCGCCTATTCCTCTCAGGACGGCGTCCTGTTCGATCACAACATGGCCACCAAAGACGGTGGCGCATTATGGGTGTTTGGGCATGTAGAGCTCGAAGATGCGATCATCTCCAACAACGAGGCGCTCAGATATGGCGGTGGAGCACATGCGCACCAAACAGCCTCCATCCTGCTGAACGACACGCAGGTGACGGACAACAAGGCTGGCGAAAATGGTGGTGGCATATACGTCGATGGAAAAGACGTCATCTACCGGATAGAGGGGGCGCCCGTCGTCACGGGCAACAAGGCGGGTGGCATCGTAAGCAATCTGTATATTCCCCGAGGTGTGACACTGCAGTCGCAAGAAGGTGTTGTACCGGAGGCGCGCATGGGGATTACGATGGAGGAGACGCCCGAGGTTGGTCGCCCAATCAAGATAATGGGCAGTGGCGTGAGCGACAGTTGCTTTGCGAGTGACAACGACTCCTACACAGTGGGATTGAGGGCAAATGGCGATGTAGTACTCGGCGTGACTGCCAAGGTGAGTTTCGACGTGGCTGGGGGCAGTGGCGTGATGGAAGTGGCAGCGGTGCCTTCCGGCGGAGTGTATGAGCTTCCAAGCTGCGATTTTGCGGGGCCAGAAGGGCGTACGTTTGAAGGATGGCTGGTTGGCAATGCGCAGGAGACCGTTGACGCCGGTACTACGATTGATGTGACGAACGATATCACCGTCACCGCGCGGTGGAAAGCATTGTGGGTTTCGCTGCAGCAACGTATTGACGAAGCAAAGAATGGCGCGACGATCACACTTGGGGCAGATACCAAAGCGGGGCCAAAGGACTCTGCGATCGTTATTGCCGAAGGTAAGACCGTAACGCTTGACCTCGCGGGGCACACGCTTGACCGTAGGTTGGCTGACGCTAACCCGCAGGAGGGTGGTAGCGTCATCCTGAACGACGGAACACTGACTCTTACAGGTGGAGGCGCGATTACAGGTGGTCATACGGGGGACAAGGGAGGCGGCATCTACAACAGTGGGACGCTCGTCATCGACGGTGCCAACGTGAGCGGCAATGCGGCGGGTCGTGGTGGCGGTGGCGTGTACAACTCCGGCACGCTCACGATGCGCGCGGGCGAGATTCGCGACAACGCCACGGAGCGTTTGAGTGGCGGTGGCATCTACAACACGGGTTCGCTCGTTCTCGTGGGCGGGAGCATCACGGACAACTGGGCGAGGGATACGGGCGGCGGCGTGCAGCAGGACGGGCAGATGAGCGTGTCTGGCACCCCCAACGTAACGGGCAACGTCAGAGGTGCCAAAGGATTTGAGGTTGACAACAACGTCTACCTTCCCCGTGCGCATCCACAGATCGAGATTGCAGGTGAGCTTGACAAGTCGGCTAACCTGGGCGTCGTCACCGAGACGCTTCCCAGTGTCGGGTCCTCGGTCGTCTTTACCTCTGGCCTTCAGGGCAACGGTGATCCATCGGTCTTCGCGAGCGACATGGACGAATACCTCATTGGTACGAGCGAGGACGGCGAGGCCCTGCTCGGCACTCCGATTACGGTGAGGTTCGACGCCGCCGGTGGAAAGGGAGTGATGGCGAATGCCGCCGTTCCTAGCGACAGCTGGTGGGAGATTCCCGCCTGTGAATTCACGGCTGATGAGGGAGGAGTGTTCTCCGGTTGGCTGGTAGATGATGAGACGAGCGTTCGTTGGCCAGGCCAGCACATGAAGGTGACCGACGACCTCAACTTGAAGGCCACGTGGGAGGATGAGAGCGTAGTCTCTCTACCATCGTTCCGCACCGTCTCGTTGGTGCTGTCAGGTCGTATCGGCGTCAGCTTCTTTGCGGATCTCAGGATGCTCACGGAGGAGGAGCGCGAGGCATGCTTTGTGACCTTTGAGGTTTGTGGTGAGGCTCATGACGTGCCATACGACATTGAGTTCACGGATGTGAAGACCGGCAGATACAGTGGCTTCACCTGCTTTGTGAGCTCCGTCCAGATGGCTGACCTCATAACGGCTACGCTCCATTACGGGAGGGGACGCAGCATTTTTATGAACTACCGCGTGGAGGAGTACATCAAGTACATCGAGAATCACAAATCGCTCTACAACGACGAGACGATTGAGCTGGCCAGGTCCCTTGCGGACTACGGCCACTATGCGCAGCCATACCTATCCGCCGAGAATGGATGGGTCATCGGCGAGGATCACGCTGAGATGAAGACACACTTTACCGACTCCTTTGACGCGAGTGCGGTCAAGGACGGGCTCACAGCATATACGTGCTCGAAGGATCTTGCTGGCACAAAGATTGCCTCAGCGAGTGCCCATCTGTATCTGAACTCTGGCACTGCCGTGGAGGTGTTCCTCAAGCCCGCAACGGGCGAGGCACTCTCGGTCGACGATGTGGAGGCGTCTTTCGCAGCGGGGGGCAAGGAGCCGATTGTCACGCTTTGCAAGGACGGTAGGCTCTCGGTGCGCATTGACAATGTGTCTGCTCACCAGCTAGGTGTGCCGGTCGTCATCTCTTCGTCTGGGAAGCAGATTGTGACCTTCAGCGCGCTCTCGTACGCAAGCATCGTTCTTGGGGACAACAGTGGCATATCCGATGAGGGCAAGGAGCTTATGTGTGCGCTCTACAAGTTCCATGAGGCAACGATAGCTTTGCGGCAGG
>ONMP01000032.1 GCA_900318935.1 uncultured Actinomycetes bacterium | reverse complement strand
TCTTCGCCTGGTCCTGGCCAATGACGTATTCGTCCAAGTCCGTAAGCGACAAGACCAGTAACACGCTAGCAAAGGCCATAAGCTCCGCAGACTCTAGCGTAAGTCCGTACCTGAGAAATATCGATACGTATGCGACACAGCACAGGAGCTCTGTGGCCGGATAGCGTGGACTCACGCGCTCTCCACAATAACGACACTTCCCACCGGAGACGAGCCAACTCAGGACCGGCACGAGATCCCGCGCCGATAGTTCATGTCCGCAGCTCGTACAGTGGCTTCTACCACGCAGCACGGATTCCCCATGCGTCATGCGCCAAGCCAGACAGTTGAGAAACGATCCCATGCATAGGCCAAGCACCGCGACCACAAAGGTGCAGTAGGCCATGAGAAAGGACAATTCGCCCGTCATGGACAGCGCCTTTCTACGACGTGAGCTTGACGAGCCGGACAAGGGTGCCAGAACCGCCAGGGCGCGGCTCGATACGCACCGAATCCACAAGCAGACGCATGAGCAGTATGCCCCGCCCTCGCTCGGGATCTCGCATGCTCTGGGACTCGATCATTTGCTCGGGTGACTTCTCGAAGCCGTCGCCACAGTCCGTAACCTCGACCACCATGCGATCCGGATACGCACTCACCGTGGCCAGAATGCCATCACCACAGGTATGGTCAGCAGCGTTTCCTAGGGCTTCGCCCACGGCAAGCGTGATATCGAACACTTCATCATTGGAGAAGGGCAGCTTATGGGCAAGCTCGGCGACGCGCGTACGCGCGGCCTGGAGGTCATCTCCGCTCACGGGTAGCGTAGTGCGCCATAAGGGAAGCACTGAAGGGTCGAGCTCCGGGACATCATCATGCTCCCCGATGGAACTCACTGGAATTAGGTCAACCAAACGTGCGATGCGCAGAGATCGAAGCACATCGGGGGTCACATCAACCAACGAAA
This sequence comes from uncultured Actinomycetes bacterium, assembly GCA_900318935.1. Lineage (GTDB taxonomy): Bacteria > Actinomycetota > Coriobacteriia > Coriobacteriales > Atopobiaceae > RUG440. The sequence goes on along the minus strand of ONMP01000032.1, from coordinate 18,084 downwards.
GAAGGCCACCGTTCTCGCGCATGCGACGTACCGCGCCAAATATAAACGCCATGCCCGACGAATCCACGTAGGGCACAGCGGCCATATTGAGTACGATGCGACGACTTCCGCTCGCGATGAGACGCTCGATTACGTTGCGCAAGGCAGGAACCGTGCGCACGCTGATGTCGCCAGAGACGGGAACGAGTGATATGTTGGTTGATCGTCGCATAAGGCACTTATTCCCAAAATGGGGCGAACCCATACACGCGGCGAAAGAACTCTCTCTATCCGCTGATGATGGTATTTGTGGCGTAAGCCCATCAGCCAACGTCCTCGATTCGAACGGCGAGGAGCGCCACATCGTCGCCGAGAGTGCCTCCCGCGAAATCCTCCACTGCCTTGAGAATGCGCTCGCACATCCCCGCAAAGCCTACGGCCGACTCACGAGCCACGGCATCGCGTAGCCCATCTTCGCCAAAGAAGGCGCCTTGTCCATTGCGCGCCTCGGTGGTACCGTCCGTGTAAAGCAGAAGCACATCGCTCGACTCGAGACGCGTCACGCCATCCTTGTACACCATGCCGTTAAACGCACCAACCACGGGGGACTGCACACCCAAGGTGACAAGCTCTCCCGACTCCGCACGCACCAAAAGCGCTGGAGGATGCCCTGCCGAACAATAGGTGAGTGTGCCAGCGGCCAAGTCAAAGATGCCCACAAAGAGCGTCGCGAAGGTCTCGATTCGCGAGAATCCCGTCAAGAAGTCGTTGAGCAGCGATACCATCCGCGCAGGACAGACGCCCTCCCAAGCATAGGCACCAAGCGCGGTTTTGACCGCCGAGGACACGGATGCGGCCTCCACACCCTTGCCGCTCACGTCCCCCATGATCACGCACGCATGGCGCTCAGGCAGACGAATCAGGTCGTAGAAGTCGCCGCCGACATATGCCTCCTCGGTGGCGGAGCAATAGAAGCTCTCGGCAGTTATGCCCTCCACATGCTGGAGCTCGTTGCGCATCCCGCGTTGCAGTGCCTGCGAGATGTGCTTGTCGCGTGTGCGGGCACGCATGCCCTCGCTGATAGCTCTCAGGTCTTCCGCGAAGGTGCGTATGAACGCGAGGTCTTCTTCCTCGAACGGTCCCATCTCGTCGTGACGAAGGAGAAGGTAGCCCCTACAGGCATCCTTATCGGAAGGCAAAGATATCAGTACGCCATTGTTCGTAAAACCGAACTCTTCGAGCCATTCTACGAGAGACGGAAACTCTCTGACATCATCAACTGTAACCTGCGACGTGCCTACCAACGAGGCGAGGTCGAATGGGATGGCACACCACGCTCCATCGGCCAGTTTCGCCAACGTCGTTCGCTGATGAGGATTGCCAGAAAGCTTCAGATAACTCGCCTCTACTCCTTGCGCGACCATCTCGAAGCAATCGTCGAGAAGGGATACGCTAAACCGATCGACCGACATGAGACGCTCGCGCAACTGCGAGGCTAAAGAATCCAAATGCTCGGCATGCTGTGCGCGCATGGCGGCAAAAGCACCCGCCAACTGCACCGACAGGTATTCCGCAACCGCCTCGAGCAGCCGCAAGTCATCATCTGCGACGCCGTGCTCGTGACGCCATCCGACCACAAACATCGCGATTGCTCGTCCTCCAAACCACACCGGACAGAGCACGAAGCTCGGAAAGGGCACAAGAGAATCAGCCGCTACGTATATCTCTTCGAAGGACTCCTCCACCACGACACATCGTTGCGTGAGCACCCCACGACGCAGGTCCTCGCGTAAGGGTCGCATGACACGGAGACGCATGGGACGCTTCTCGCGAAGGCCGAGCTCTGCCAACGGATGATCGTACGGCACGAAAACCGGCGCGTTGGCATCTCCTAGGGCCTCGATTCCGCCCCGTAGCCTAAAACCATCGTTGTCTGCTACGTAGGCAAGCGTCGCCCAGGCACCGAGCGTGTCCGAGATCTCTACGAGCACACGGTCAAAGAGCATGCCCACATCAGACGAGTCGAGCGTACCGAGGACGATGCGAAGGGTACCGGACAGGCGCTTGTTGGCCCGCGAGAGTTCGCTCACGAGACGCTCACGCTCTTGTTCGCCCGCAACCCGCACATCCTTCGGATAAGCGACCAATAGATACGTGACGTCGCCGTCTCGCGCCTTGTCACAGCGAACACACAGGGTCACTTGGTCTCCAGACGCGCGCTCGCAAACGACCGTGGCCGTTGTTCCGTCGAGCGGAAATGGCAAGCATTCCTCAATGCTGCCATCAGATGCGTCAGACACGACGGGAAAAAGCTCGCGAACGTCTAACCCGACCAACTCAGTATCCAGCGGGCCAAACAAGCGCTCTGCCTCGGTATTACCCAAGACGATGCGTCCTTCTGCGTCAAACACGAGTACGGCATCACTTGTGAGCGAGAGGAGCGTCACCAAGGAGCGAACGAGCAGGCTATTGTCCGGTATGTCGACGTTCGCGAGACTGATTCCCTCTTCCATGCGAGATCCCTACTCAGCGTCAGGCAGATACACGTCCTTGGCATCCAAGTCGCGCAGTCCTGCCTGCACGAGACGAGCCTCGATGGGGTCACCCGTCACTTTGAGCACATCCACGGTGCGATCTCCGATGGATGCGCAGTACGCATACTCGACATTGAGACGCACCCTCGCGAGTTTGGTGAGCACCTTTGCAAGCCCTCCGGGCACATTCTCCACTTCGATGGCAACGACACGCGTGGCAGCCGCACGATAGCCCTCGTCCGCAAGGGCACGGGCAGCGGCACGCGGTGTGTCACAGATGATGCGCACGATGCCAAAGTCTGCCGTATCAGCCACCATGAGGGCATGCATCTGTATGCCCGCATCGCCCAGGACCTGAGCCATCTGGGCAAGCGTTCCCGGCTCGTTGGGAAGAAACACCGTGAGTTGGTCAATCATGAGAGCCCTCCATCCTTGTTGCCGTAATACAAAAAGCGGGCACCCGGAGGTACCCGCCCTTACTTTTGGTGTACCAAATATAGCTAAGGCAGAAACGGTCTACCTTAGCTGCGGATTCGGCATCGCTTGGCCCGTTGGCAACTAAATCGTCGCGTCGGTCATGTCTATGAGGCCTTATCCGTCAGGAACGCCAAGAGTACCTTCTGGCATGGATTCTATCGCGAATTGACGCGGAAAGAGCACTCGGCAAAGAAAAAGGTGGCGAATGATGGGCCGAGCGTGACTATGCGGTGTAAGCAGGATGGCAAAGACTCCGAAAAATGAAAGTGCCTGTGAAACGCTCTAAATCCATGGGTAAATAGTCGACAGACAAGTAAAACGGCCCTTAGAAGCGCTTACAACAAGCCGTTTACCTGCGGTTTTGCAAAACCGTAAGACGTTATAGGCAAGTGGTAGGCAACTAAAAACGCCCCTCCCCATCGAGGGGAGGGGCGGTGCCACTCGCACCACAAGAATGCGAGTGAAGGGTGAGTATCAGTGAAGTGTGAGTGATGCCGCTATGGCGCGACATAGAGGATGTACGCGCATACCAGCGTTAGCGCGACGATTGCCACGGCGACCATCACGCCCACGAGGCCTACCGCTTCGATGCGCCTCATGCCACCCACATCCTGACTGCCTCGGCTCTCCGGGACTCGCCGCGCGTGCCGCAGTACTCGCCGGCGCGCACCGGATCCGTCCAACCGACGCCCTTCAGGTGCAATTGGTAGTACAGCCACATCCCAGCGAGCTCGCGCGGCCAGTCAACGACGTCGACCTCTATGCCCTCGATCCGTCGCGACTCGCCCACAGTGCCGATGATGGGGTCGATGTCGCTTGACTCGGTGCCGCTGCGCTCGCCCGCACGAAGACCCTGATACCACACGTCGCCGACGCCTTGGAGGTGCGCCATCACGTCGAGCGTCACGCCCTCGGGTGGCGATATCTTGATGGCCTCCATGCGTGCGCTGAATCCCTCGGTGCCCGCCGTCTGGCCATCGCGCACGGCGGGGAGCCATCCCGCGCGTTGGCAGTGGGCGCGGTAGTGAAGCCCGCAATCGTTGACAGGGTCGCCAGGATGTTGCTCGGGTACTGGCCTAGGTGGCTCCGGTTCAGGTTCTGGTTCTGGTTGCGGTCGCTCAGGCCCTACGTAGCGGTAGATGTGGGACCAGTACCACTTTAGGTCTCGCACCTCGATCTCGTGGCCTGTCTGGTCGCCCTGACTGGGGCCGGTGATGCCGCCGTACTCGTCCCCGTGGGCATCCGCCTGCATGCCGTCACCGAGGGCCACGCCGACGTGACCGGGCTTCCAGAGGATGTCGCCGCGCTGCACCTCGTACCAGTTGAACGGGAGACGGACAAACCCATGGCTCGTAAGCACATCATAGGTGTTCTCGCTCCACATGTAGCTGTCCCAGTAGTCCCACGGGATGAGTCCGGCGGCCGCGACGCACATGCGCGCGAGCTCGGAGCAGTCGGCGTCTCCCCCGTGTACCTTGTACGGCGTGCCGTCGGAGTACGTGAGGTGCTCCACCGTGCCGTCTCCCTCGCGGTTGGGCTGGCTGTATCCGTGCGCGTCGTGCGTGGCGTAGTGCTCGGCGCCCTCGGCGATCATGTCTTGGTACGAGATAAGCTTGCCCATGCATCCCTCCTAGCAGAAAGAAGGGGCCGTCCGGGTGACGGCCCCATGTGGTTGTGAATGGCCATTTTTTCGTCGTGCCTACTCGCCATTGCCCTTGACGTTGTTGAGGATCTTCCAGATGCCCGTGCCCGCACACTCCGGATGCACCTCAGCCCAGAGCTCGATCACGGACCCGATCTCCATTAGGCAGAACGCGCCGGCGAGTCCAACGTAGATGGGCTGGAACCCAAGGTCGAAGCCGCTGAGCAGTATGGCGTCGATGACGTCTGCGAGCACGAGCATCCCGAAGTTCTCGAGCTTTCGGAGGAGCCCCTGGCGCAGCTCGTGCGACGAGAAGTTCTGCTGGAAACGGGCGGCGTTGACCACCCCGAACAGGATGTCAAGCGCGGTCAGGAAGAGTAGTGCGACGGTCAGCGTCTGTGCCACCGGGTTGTCCCGGACCGGCGAGAGGAAAACGTCGATGTATTCGGGCATTACTCGCCCTCCTCGGGTTCGGGTTCTGATTCGGTGTTGACGGGCGTGATGACGTACCCGCCGTCCGCGTCGCGCGTGATGGTAGCCGCGATGTTGAGTTCGCGGTCGAGCATGTGCCATCCCTCGATTTTGCCGATGGAGAGCGACGTGGACGCACGCCCGCCGTCGTAGCGCACCAAATCCAGCTCCCCGTCGCCAGTCACGTCATAGCGATAGACAACGCCCTTCTCGGAGGTTTGCCCCTGCTGCCACACGGGGTAGATGTCGGTCGGGTGCTCAAGGTTGTAGATGCGCGTCTCCATCTCCGCGAGCTTTGCGATTACGTCCACCTGCATCGAGTCGCGTGCGCCCTCGGCTGCGAGTCGCTTGAGTTCGGCCCGCTGCGCGTCGGTGAGCTTGCCCTCCACCCACAGCGCGTCGATTCTGCCCTCAAGCTCGTCGAGCACGTAGCTCCCGCCCGAGATGATGGTGCGGATGATGCCCTCGTAGTTAATCATGTCTTGTGCTCCTATCCTACGTAGTAGACGCCTGTAACCGTTATGCGCTGATTTGCTGGTAGTGTGACACCCTCGTCTGCATGGATTGCGAGGTAGCCACCACCATTGATATGGTCTAGTCGTGCTCCTACGCCTCTTCTGCTCGTCTGAAAGACAATCATTTCATCGCTAGGCTCTACAGTTGCATCTAGGTCAAGCAACCAAACCATAGTATTTGCAAATGTTATTGGCTCTGAAAGGTAGAATGCGAAGTTGAGCCATATGAAATCAAGGAACTTCAAAGCGCGCGTAGTTGTCAAGGAATAGGGAAGGGTTATAGCTTGGCGCGGCGTGAAATGCGACGAAACATCGGTTGCCACCAACTGCGCGGCAACCGCGTCGGCCTTGCCATCGACGTCAAGCACCGACTGCGCAAGCTCGCCGATGGCCGTGGACGTAGCCTGCGTCTCCGCGTGCCCGCGCTCGTACCAGTCCCGCGCCATCTCCGACACGCCATTGCCGATGAGGTAGCGCACGCCGAGAGCGTCCAGCTCGGGGCAGGTGACGGTCGCACCATCAGGCATGTCGGGCCAGTCGATGTAGCCGCACTGCTCCGTGGCGGGAGTGGCGAGGGGGTAGAGGACGGTCACGGGGTTGGATGCAAGCCATGTCTTGAACGCCGCGAGGTCTGCCGATGCGCCATGCTTGAAATAGGCACATGACTTGGTAGAGCTTATTTCAAACTCATACTTGCCATCTCCCATTGTCGTGCGACGCTCCGTGGTCACCTCAAACCTATCACACATACTATTGTCGCTATAGACAGTTGGACTTGCAGTCGGGCCGTTTGGCAGCTCGTTGTAATAGATGTTCGAGGTTGCCGAAGCAAGCCATCCAGATTCGCTACCGTCGAACGTCACCTCGTCATCAAACAGCTCCCACTCCACCTTGCCCGCGCCGTCAATGATGAGCACATCAGCCGTGCCGTTAGGCAGGGATGCGGCGTAGCCCTTGGCGGGCAGGGGGACGGGCGTGACCCGCGTGAGCGTTACGGTGCTCACGATGCGTGTACTGATGCGCACGAGTGCATCGGAGTCGAGCGTGAACGTCCCCGTCCCGCTGCTGTTGATGGTCGTGAGCTGCCGAACCCATGTACCGTACGGGGTGTAGGCGTGCGCGCGCATGGTGAAGCTCGATGACGTGCCGCTGAGGTCGATGGAGTACGACCCTGCGCTGAGCACGCCGCACGATATGATGTGCATGTTGGTGTTCGAGGATTCGACGCCCAGCTCATTGACGAGCATCTGCGTCTTGTAGACCTCTGAGACCTCGCACGTCGCCTCAACCCCCACATGCCCATATGGTACGTAGGGCGTGGGCGTGGAGCCGAGTTCGAGTTGGAAATAGACCTCAGCACCGTTTGGACGAATGAAAAGTCCGATAGTAGTGTCAGTCTGGAGGGTTATGGTCCGAACTAACGGCGAGTACGTGTCAAAGAGGCTGACGGCAGTCCTCAAAAGCGAGACTATGTTGGTGTTATCTGGGAGGTACACTCCCCATCCAGCGTATGTGTTGCCATCCGTGACTGGCTTGGCAATTATTGGCGTTATGATATATGTTCCTGCGGTCAGATTCAGGAAATGCGAGCAGTTCGTATAGGACGCCTCGGGAGCATTGGAGTTCTTCGATATCTTCCCGTCTTCCGCAATCGTAAGCCAGTTTACAGTCGTGTTATGCGCGTCCAGCAGATTCCTCCCACTCGCAACCTGAATCCTCTGCGCCCAGTCCGGTGATGGAGACGGGGCACAACCTGAATAGGGTTCGTATGATGTTGGCGTGGAGCCGAGTTCGAGCTGAAGCGTGCAACGTTGGTTGCTGAACGTCTTGTTTGCAATCGTAACAACTGTGACCTTAACATCGGTTGCCTCGGCGAGTGTGAACGACAACGGAGACGCGCCGCTTGCGATGGTTGTCTGTGCGCCGTTGACCCTTCCACGGACGGCTATCGTGAGATTTGACGCATCGCCGCTGATACTTACGACATACGTGCCTGCACCCAGATTGACGAAGAGGCCGTCGCTGAGGTCACCACCCCCGCCGTAGAGCCAATGCGTACCCGTGCTGTTTCCGCTGATTGAGTACTCGTTGTACCCACGCTTCGTGACGGTAAGCGTGTTGACGGGACTCCATGTCTGACCTACCGCATATATCGTCTCTCTGTACAGGTTCTTGCCCGTGGTACTCTCCTGCGTGGCCCATCCCTTGGCCGTGAGCGACGCGATTGCGCCTCGCACCTCTCCCGTGGACTCCTGCGGCGTGGGGTCGATGCCGAGTGCGCCGTCCGTGATGGTGAGCCCGTCGCCGAGCTTCGCGCCGCCGATGGTGGTTGGGGACATGAGCTCGAGGTGCGCGGGGTTCGCCGTGATTTCCTGCTGCACGAACTCGGTGGTCGCGATCTGCGCGCTCTCGTCGCCCGCATCGGCGGTCGGCGCGGTCGGGGTGCCCGTCAGCGCGGGCGAGTCGAGGTGGGCGAGGCCACCAGTACCCTCGGCGATTATCCTCAGCAGGTCGTTGTTGGTCATCCTCGGGTCAAGCGTCTCTTCGGGGTCCACTCCTCCCGCGATGCGCGTCAGATAGTCGTTGTTGGTTGGTGTGTCAGGTGGCACGTAGTCACTGATTGGCATGTCTTCTCCTTCCTACTCAACGAGATACGCACCCGAGATGATGAGCGTGTTTCTGTAGTAGTTGTTACCGAGCGTTACGTCGCTCGTGGCGCTGTCCGCACCAAGCTCTATGGTGCCCTCTTGGCCGTTGACGAACGCCTTGATTCCGGGGATGTTCGTGCTCAGATACGTATATATAGGGCCGCGACTATTCGATGGGTCTGGCGGTGTCGCCCTGCCTGACAGGGTTGCGACCACGACGCTTCTGTCACTCTTCTCATGACCGACCACCACTTCTTGGTTGAGCAGGATGTTGATGCCCACGGTTACGATTCCGCACGCTCGCTTGGCGAACTTGTCCGCGACATGTTGGATGTGCAAGTCGGCGTTCATGGTGATGTCGCGTGACACATCCTCGGGGGCCATGTTCGCGCTAATCATGTCGGCCATGCTGTCCCTGAACCACCATACGCACGGCTTCCACGGGCCGTTGTAGTCGCCCTCGAAGAGCGACAGGCGCATCTCGAAGCTCGCTGACGAGTACTGCGGCACGCGCACGCGAAGGTTGAGCAGCGTCTCGGTCGCCGACTCTCCGTCCGTCGCGAACATCTCGACGTAGTACCTCACGCCGTCGCCGTTCCGCAGCTCGGTGTAGAAGTCGTTTCCGCTGCCATACCAGACCGCGAGGAGGTCGGGGTTTGGCATGTAGCTGTCGGGCTTGCTCTGCACGTAGAGCTCCGCATGCTCTCCGCTGTGCTCGTACGAGCGGGTCTCGACGAGCAGCGTGTACCTGTTGCCCGGCACGAGGCTCGCCCGCCTGTACTGATCGATGGGAGCAGGTCGCACGACGAACGCCCGGCCTCCGAGTCCGTCGTTGTCGTACTCGAACCGCGCCCAGCCGTCCTGAAGTATCGTCCACGGGCTGTCGAGCTGCTGCCAGTACCTCCCCTCGCCCGAGTCGCGCGCGTGCTCGAAGAACGGGCTGAGGTTGTCGCCGAGGTGCCTGACGCTGTCCGAGACCTCCGTGAGGCCGTCCGCGAGCGTACCCGCAGTCTCGCTGAGCGCCGAAACGTCGGAGGACACGCCTCCCACGGTCTCATTGAGCGTCGCGACCTCACTGGACAGCTCCGCGACAGTTGCGCTTAGCCCCTCGACGTCCTCGCCGATGCACGGCGGGCATGCGACGAAGCCTCCCTTGCGCTCTCCACTGTACAGAGATGCGCGGATGTCGCACTCGAACACGCTTCCCGAAATCGACGACGCGGATACGCGGATGAGGTTCGGCCTGTCTTGGGCCAGGCTTCCCACCAGGGGCATGACGTACTCTCCGTCGTGCGCTATGTGGTACAAAACCTGTTCGGGATCGTACACCTGCGAGTCATACCCGCTCCCGTCACGTCCCGCACTGACGAAGATGTACGGAGGCTCAGACTCGTCGCCAGTGACGCACGTGAGGTTGCGAACCTCGAGAAGGAACGTGTAGTCTCTTCCGGGCCTCAGATGGTCTGACTTTGCAACCGAAAAGAGCTCATGAGTCCACCTCCTTCCTTCGTCTGAGCCGCCTACCTCCTCGTGCCAATGTGCCCACCCTCCACTCATGTCGGTGAGGTACACGGGGTTATATGCGGTCCAGTAGTCGTCGCTGTATGCTCCGCCCTCTGGTGGCTTTCGCGCGAAGAACGGGGTCATGCTGACCGACACGTCCTCTAGCATCTCGACGCGCTCGGAGACTGAGGAGGCATCGGAGGCAGCTCTCTCCGCCGCCTCCTGCACCTGCGCGGCCCAGTTCGGCGCTGGCTGTGCGGGGTCGATGCCCGAGGGCTCGACGCCCTCGCGCACCGTGCCCACGTCCGCCCAGACGGTGGGGATAACGACCGTGCCGTCGGGCAGGGCGCCCCACGCGCCCATTCGCAGGCGGTTTCCTTCGTGCCGCAGCAGCTGCGACGGCACGATGGCAGCCTGTCCGAGTAGCGGAACGTCCGCAGATCGGCCTCCGCAGTCGAAGACCACGGTGACCTGCAGCCCTTCGAAGTCTTCCGACAGCTCCACCACGACGGGCACGCCGACACTGCCGGTGGTCAGCGGCTCGTCGGACGTGGCCCTCGCGGCCCTGCCGTCAGCCTCGTACCTGATCATTTGCTCCTCCTTACGGTGCCGTCACGAACGTTCCTGACACGGTCACGGCGTCGCCGGCCGCCACCTGTGTCGTGGTGGCGACGTAGACGGTGCCTGACGTGCCGACGCGCGCCCTGCGATTGACGCTGTGGGCGAACGCACCGACGCCCTCCAATGGGCGGAACCCGGATGGCAGCGTGCCGAGAGCCATCTCCGTCCCTGCGCCGAGCGTCTGGGCGAGCGTCGCTACGAGGTGGAACTGCACGACGTTGAGGCACTTCCATGCACCGAAGTCCTCCACGTCCTCCACGTTCGCAGAGTTCGGGTCGAACTCGTCGTCGGGCGTCGCCAGCACTACCGACCCGCTCACGTCGAAGTCGCCGTCCACCTCCACCAGCTCGGCGTCGGCCGACACGGATACCGACACGGACCTGTTGCCCTTCATGGCTCTGAGGCTCGCTATGGCGTCGCCTATGGTCGTGTCGCCGGACATGTCGAGCGACGCACCGTACGTTCCGCCGTTATTTGCGCTGATGGAGACCGATCCGCCGTCTGCAGATGTCCCGGTCGCGTACGCTGAGAGCATGTTGTCGAGCGCCTCGATGGCTGCCTTGTCGCCCACGAACCTGATCTGCGCCATGTTGTCCTGCTGCGTGGTGTCCACGGCGATGAGCCGCGTGGTGCCGTCGGAACCGTATACGTCCATGCCGCCGCCGCCCACCACGACGTGCGCGGCTGTTTCGAGCCCCACGCGGAGCCTCGCGGTCGCCCCGTCCATCCACGCCTTCATGTGGCTCGCGCCGTCCTTCAGCAGCTCGAGCACGTCGGCTATGCGCCATCCCGTGGACGGGTCGCCGTCCGGGTGCACCATCACGCCATCGTCCGTGTCGGTGACATACTTGGTCGCGGTGCCGGCGGAGGCCTCGGCTACCTCGCGGGCCTCAGCCGCCTCCAACCGTGCCTCGCGCGCGGCCTCGGTGGCCGGTCGCACCTCGGACTGCACACGGGCTGCGCCCACCGCCGGGCTGGAAGTTGACCCGGCTATCGAGAGCCTGCCGCCGGTCGCACGCACGATGACCGTCTGTCCCGGCGCCACGTCGACGAGCACGTGGCCGTTCGCCGGCGTGTCGGCATCCGCGCCGGCAATCCTGACCCACGGCACGCCGTTCTCGTCAACGCGCACCACCGTAGCGGCCTGCTCCGTCGCAGTTCTTCGCGAGCCTGACGCGGCGCGGATCACGTTCGCGAGCTCGCGCGCGCCGTCTAGCCTTTCTGCCATAGCCTTACCTCCCTTGCCGCCGTCTCCGTCACCGTCACGCCCGCGCCGACCTCGACGCGCTGCGACTCGACCCTCATGGGGCCGTCGAGACCCACGCTCCGCACGCTGCCGAGCACGACGTCGCACGGCCAGACGTCCGCCCACTCGCGCGAGTAGGTACGCCTGTCGGGCACGAGCGACTCCTCCGCTAGCCGCCTCTCGCAGTAGCCCTGCAACGTCTCCCCGTCCACGCGGACGGGCGACGAGTCCGTGATGCCCACGACGTATCCGCGCGAGAGCGTTGACGTGGGCGACTCCGGGTCGTCGTTGGTGGCCTCGGCGACGTCGTCGCCGTCCATGGCCACGTACAGGTTGGGCACGCCCGACCACTCGAGCGCATGCTCGATGCCGGGGTGCAGCAGTCTCGCGCCAACTCCGTCGAGGGTGAGCGATGGCCGAGAGGGCATCGGCCCCACGCTGACGCGTCCGCGACCGTCTATGCGGATGCGGTGCCCGCCGGCTCGCAGCAGCCTCCACGCTGCCTCGAGCACGGTGCAGCCGAAATCGAAGACATACGGCTCCTCGAGCGCGAACCCGCCGCCTTCGACGGAGACGGGTGCCGCCACCGACGAGGCGAGCATGCGCGCGGCGACCCTCGCTCCGTCCGATCCGGCGGGCGCGTACGCTCCGGCCGGCACGGGCGTCTTCGACGCCGGCCAGATCACGCTGCGACCCTTGATGCGGGACGCGTCTGAACCGCGCTCGACGGCGCCGCCCTCGCCGGTGCAAAGCAGCGTGCATACGTCCACGCGCTCGGTCGCGCCCGCCTGCCTGGCGATCATCGCCACGCGAACGTAGCGCTCTCCGAAGTTGTGCCCAGGAGCTAGGCCGACGGCAAGCGTCCCGCTCTCAAGGCAGGGTGCGTCGCCGTTCGCGTCTCGGGCGACCTGGACGGACGTGACATGATCGATGCGCGCGCCGTCCGCCCAGGTCAGCCTGTCAACCTCGTAGGCTCGGACCTCGCACGTGTACCCGCGCGTCCAGTCGATCGCCATGGCCCTACACCTCCTCGACCTCGGCGGCGAACAGGCCCGACGGCGCTATCTCGACGCCAGAGAGGCTCACTGCCACGATGGGCGAGGCCGCCTTCGCTGGCATCCCGCCGACGGACATGTCCGCTTCGAGGCAGCACCCGTCCGGGGTGCGAACGAGGCATGGCCCCATATGCCGCCCAAGCTCGTGGAGCATGCGCCTGTCCTGCGCCGAGAGCGCGCGGATCGCGTCCGCCGATATCGTCACGGTGCGCCGTCGCGAGCTTCCCCAGTAACCCTCGGGAAGGCTCGCTCCGATGTGGTCGCGCTGCTCGGAGTCCTTGGAGTACTGGTGGTTGATGCTCAGGCCGAACGGCAGGTCGACCCACCCGCCGTCCCAGTCGATGCGCGCCGAGCGCACGTCGAGCTCGTACGGGTAGTCGGCCCAGGCCGTGTCGCCGTCGGGAGTGCGCGTCACCACGCGGTACGCCAGTGGCCCGTCCCCGAAAGGCGCGTGGCGGTCGCGCACGGTGGCCCCGCACGGCACGCCGCGCGCGGCCTCCATGACGCCGTCCGCCGTCACGCGGTACACGTCGTACACGTCAGGACCGCTCCTGTCGGCAGGAGCCGTGTAGGGCGCGTAGTTGCCCTCGTACTCGCCCTCGAAGAGGGAGAGGCGCACCGAGAAGGACTTCTGGGGGTAGCACGACATGGAGATCTGCAGGTCGCTTCCCGGTATGGTCGCCAGCGTTTCGAAGGTCGCGCGATGCGCCCCGTCCTCGGTGATGACGAGCGACACCGCGCCGTCGGGGACGCCGGCGCCGCCAATCTTGAGTCTCACCTCGTCTGGGTTGAGGCCAGAGACCTCGCACAGGAGCGTGTACGTGCTCGACGGCTGCAGGCTGATGGCCGTTGATCTTACGCTCTCGCTCCTCCACGCCGTCCCCATCGCGTCCACGCTCAGCCAGCCGCCGCCGACACGCGTAGAAACGGAGTGGATGCCGCCAGTACTATTGGCCCAGTACGAGCCGCTCCACGGCTCGGAGAAGAACGGCGTAAGGTTCGCCGAAGGCGCGTCCAACACGATCATCGCGCCGACCTCGCGCACGCCGGCCTCGTCGGTCTCGTCATACGGGGCGACCTCTATGGCAAAGCTCGGCGGCGTCGCCTGATGCGCCCACGCCACGGCGAACGCGCACGCGGCCTCCTCGGACGCGAGTCCGGTGGAAGGCGAGGTGGCGACCACCACAACGTCGTAGGTGCCGCCGTCGCGCAGGTCGAGTCCGGGGGGAGCCACGACGGTCGCCTCGCGGCACGCGCCGGACGACGGGTACCTTGCCACGAGCGCGTCCCTCTCCGTGACGGCGCACTCGTACTCGTAGTGAGCCTCGGTGCCCTCCACGTCGTAGCCCTCCACCTGCGAGAGCTCGGTGACTCGCGCGGAGGCGGCGGCAACGGCCCGGGCGTAGAACTCGGTCTGCCCCCAGGTCCTATTAGCGCCCCATGCCGGCGTGCCGGCCCACGACCAGACGCAGTCGCCCTCGGCCTGTCGCCCGCCGGTGCCGTCCGGGGTCTCGCCAGCCACGCCGCGGGAGGTCACGACAATCGCGACCTCGGCTGCCGGGTCATCGCACGCGAGCGACATCGACATCGGCTGAGCGGTAACGTCTGAACATGCGACACCCACCACGGGCGGGAGGGCGACAGCGACAGACTGCTTGTCGCTCCAGGTCCACGCCCCGCCGCACGTCACGCCGACGTAGGCCCATACCACGCCCGTCGAGGCGTATCCCTCGACAACCGACCACGGGATGCTCACGCCACGCCAGTCGTCCACGCCGCTCGCGGCAATCTCCGAGCGCGTCCACTTCCCCTGCGAGGCGTTCCAGATGCCGATGCGCACCTTCCATCCGGCCTGCTCCGCGTCCCCGTCGTGAGACCATGCCACGGTGAGGTCCCTGCCCCATGGGAGCAGCGTTGGCAGCGTCGCCGTGACGGAGGCGGGCTTCGCCGCGACCTCATCCTCGCCGAGCGTGTCGGCGTAGCGAGCCGCGCACCACGCGCCTTGGGTTCTCCTGTTGTCTACGGACTTGTAGCGCCGCGCGCGGAACCAGTAGCGCTTGCCCCGGTCGAGGCCACGAACGATGAGCGTGGATTGGCGAAGCCACTTGTCGTCGTAGGTGCTCGGAACCGTCGACCCTTCGACCGTCTTTGTCCTGGCGGATCCGTTGTACCAACGCTGGGGCGAGCCCGTGACCGCCTCGCCCCACTCCACGTCGAAGGTCTTTGGCTGGTCGGTTGACTCCCATGCGTCGACATGCTCCGACCAGGCGACCTCGGTGCCGTCCGCGTCGTCGTCGGCCTCGGTCGACGACCTGTCCCACGCCACGGTGACAGTGGCGCTCTCCCCGTCGTCGCCGGGTCTGCACACCACCACCTCGCACGTGTCGTCGCCGGCGCCCGTCGCGTCTACGGGAACGAAGAACTCGTCGAGCCGTCTGTATGCGGAGTACCTCACCATGGATGCCACATCCGGGTCGTCGAACCTCCACGCCATCACACGCACGAAGACGTACTGACCGGGTTGCGGCACGAGGTCGACGGAATTAGCGACGAGCGCCGTGCAGGTGCCGTTGTCCTCGGAACCCACGTCCGAGAACTCGTCGGTAGCGGGAATCTGGCTGGCGACCTTGGATGACGTGAAGCATCGCTGGAGCTTCATGTGGCTGACGGGATTGATCGTGTAGGTCGTGCCCTCATGCGTCTCCTTCTTGTACGAGACGGTCACCGGCACCGTGACGACGCCTCCGTGGCCCTTCCCGCTCACCTCGACGGCGCCCATGGTCGGCTTCGCCGGGGGCGAGAGGTAGAACGCCTTGTGCACCGGCGGCGAGTTTCCCGCAAGACCGCGCGAGCGAGCGAGCAGCGTAAACTTGACGTACTCCCCGTCGGCGAGCGTCGCGAAGGACGGGTAGTCGTACGTGAGGGTCTTCTCCGAGCCCCGGAACGCGCCCTTGACGCTGTGAATGACCCTGTTCGTCGCGTCGTAGCCCGAGCGGTACGCCATGACCTCGAGGTCGTAGTAGGTGTCTCGACGCTCCGCGAAGGAGTCGTCCGCGGCGGCCGTGATCTTCACGCTCGTCTTGCCCGTGGCCGGGTCGAAGGAGAACGCCCCGACGGTCGGGGCTGCGGGAACAGACGGCTCCCAGGTCACTTTCTCAGTTGGCCCGGATCCGAAGTTGTTGCAGCACATCACTGCGACTGAGACGCTTTTCACGTAGACACTTGAGCTCGCCGTCCCGTCAGGCGTGAGGACACCGGGGTTGAACGAGTCGCGGCCCGTGAGCGTGCTGTCTAGGTTGCAGAACGGGAACGTGTGGGACGTGAACTGGCTCTGGTCCCACACGTTGTAGGTTTTGTCGCAGCGCAGGAGGCTTGTTGTGGAGACATGGCCGCTTACCGTGTGCGTCTCGTAGTAGACGGTCCAGGTTATGTTCATGTACGTCGTGCGCCGGTCGTTCTTGTCGCTCGTCGCGTCGGACGGGAGCTTCCACGACGCGGCGAGCGTGTACTTGCCCGTCGCGCGGTCCGCAATCACGAGGCCGAGCACGCCGTAGTCGGGACGGCCGTTGATTTCCCCGCTGGCTTGCCCGCCGCTTTGTGGCTGCGATGGATTGATTGGGAGGAGACTATCGGGCATCTCACCACCCCCTCGCGTCAAAGACGAGCGACAGCTCGTCGGCCAGATCTGTCGCCACCTTGCGCGGCGCCGCGCCGTCCTGGTAGCTCAGGTACACGTTCACCTCGGTCGGCGGCCTGGCGGCGACGTCGTAGCTCGCGTAAAAGTCTGGCGCGAGCGTGCCGCGAACGTCCGCGACCATCTGCCCGGCCGACCACGACCTCGCCGGCCCTGACGCCTCCTCCACCTGCGCCGCGAGGCGGTACGCCGCCTCCCTGACGAGGTCGCGGGAGCGTTCGATGCCTGACGCGACGTTCTGCCCGAGGTGGTAGCCCCACTCGTCGTCGCCGTGCAGGGGCCCCTCCTTCGGGGTCGAGTGGCCGAGGATGTTCTGGATCGACTGCGCTATGTCGGACGCCTCGCGCTCTATCTCGCCGCGCGCGCTGGCGAGCCCGTCTGCGACGTTCTGCCCGAGGTGCTGGCCCCACGCACAGCCCTCAGCCTCGATGTTGGCCGCGCGCTGCCTCTCCGCGAGCTCGTGCGCCGCGTCGGACACGGCGCCGGACGCGCTCGCCATGCCCTCGGCGAGGTTGGAGGACAGGGCCTCGCCCCACCCACGCCCCTCGCCGCCGACGTTCGCGAGCCGCTGGCCGTCCGCGAGCGCCTTGGCAGCGTCGTCCACCTTGCCCTGCGAGTCGCGCATGCCGGACGCGATGTTGAAGCCCACCTTGGAACCCCACTCATGCGTGTCGGCACCGGGGTCGGCAGTCGCGATCGAGCTCGCGAGGGAGGCCGCTGCCTCCGTGACTGCGCCGTCCTGCTCGCCGATGCCGCGCGCGATGTCCTCGGCGAACGCTGCGCCGAACGACTCGCCGCCCTCGTTCTTGGCCGCGTCCTGCGCTGCGCGCGCGAGGTCGGCCGACGCCGTGACGCTCGGGACGGCAGACTCGAGGCCGGCTGACAGGTCGGTGGCGAAGGACGTGCCGAGCTCGGGACCACGCTCGTTCCTTGCCGAGTTCTGCGCCGAGGAAAGCGCGCTCGCCGCCTCGCCGACCCTCGGCGCCGCGGCGTCGAGCGCGGAGGCGATGCCGTCGGTTGCCGACGCCGCGTCCGTCGCCATGGACCCGACGGCGTCCCTCGTCGCCGATGTCGCCGCGTCAGCCAGCCTGGAGGCCGCCTCGCCGGCGCTCGCCTCGCCCCCCGCGAGGTTGGAGGAAAGGGCGTCAGCCGCGCTGCGCGCGTAACCGCCGTAGGTCTCCGGGAGCTGCGAGAGGCTTGCGTTGGCCGCGTCGAGCGTCGCCTTCGAGGCGGCGTCGGCGCTCCTCGGCATTTCCTCCGCCATGGCCCCGAAGCTCTGCGTCATCTGGTCGTTGCCGCCCGTGAAGAAGTCCACGACGCCGCCCCACGCACCGCCGATGACGTCGGCGGCACCCTTGATGCCGTCGAGAAAGCCACCGATGACGTCGATGACGCCCGAGATCACGTCCATCAGGAAGCCGAGCGCGCCGCAGACCGCGGGTATGACGAAGCCTGCGAGCACGCCGCCGAGCCAGTCGGCGACGGGCTTGATGAATCCGGAGAGCTTGTCCCACATCTTCCCGACGTTGTCGAGCGCCTTGGAGAGCACGGGGAGCAGGTTCTCGGCGAGCGACGCGAATATCGGGGCGAGCCACTCGATTGTAGAGCGGCGCACTCACAGATACGATTTCGGCCCCCGACGGCGAATTGAGTCACAAGGCTCGACGGCCGCACATTAGATAGTCTGACGCCAGGCGGC
>ONMP01000147.1 GCA_900318935.1 uncultured Actinomycetes bacterium | reverse complement strand
GCGAGGTTGTAGATCGTGCTTACCACGTTGGCAAAGATGGCGGGTGCCGCGAGCGAGAGGATGAGCGGGCCGATAGGTCGCTTGAGCATCTCCCGTCGCTTTTCTTCGGGGGTCTGCTCGGCGGGTCGTATAAACGATGGCAGTCTCATTCATCCCTTCTTCGTGCAGGGTGGAATGCATAGGATTTGAAAAATGATTGTATCACATGCCAAGCCGGACGTTTTGACCACGATCCCACAGTGGGATTGTGGTCAATGCTACCATGGGACAAGTCTAGGGAGTCGGTGCTGAGGAGGAAGACATGGCGACGGGCGACATGGAGCTGTTCGCGCGATGTGCGAGCGGTTTCGAAGACGTGCTTGCGGGCGAGCTTCGGGAGTTGGGGGCGCATCGCGTGCGTCCGCAAGTGGGCGGCGTGTCATGGTACGGAAGGCTTGCCGATGCGTATCGCATCTGTCTATGGAGTCGCGTCTCCACGCGCGTGCAGCTCGTGCTTGGGCGAGTCGGCTGCCAGACGGCTGACGAGCTCTATGGGGGAGTGGCAGACATCGCCTGGGAGGACCACGTTCGTGGAGGTGCGACCATCGCCGTGAAGGCACATGGCACAAACGAAAACTTGCGCAATACGGCCTTCTCTGCGCTCAAGGCCAAGGACGCGATTTGTGACCGTCTCCGTGCGAGCCGCGGATCTCGGCCCGACGTGGACTCGCACAACCCGGATCTCGCCATCGACCTCGCGATACACGAGCGCAAGGCAACCGTGTATCTCAACCTGTCTGGCCCCTCTTTGCATCGACGCGGTTACCGTGAGGAGGGGGTGCAGACAGAGGCCCCGCTCAAAGAGACCTTGGCGGCGGGGATGCTCCTTGCAGCTGGGTGGCCTGCGCTTGCGCGCGAGGGCGGCGTGCTGGTGGATCCGATGTGCGGTTCGGGAACGCTTGCTATCGAGGGGGCGCTCATCGCCGGCAACGTGGCCCCTGGCATATGGCGCGAGCACTGGGGCTTCGAGGGATGGGCGCAGCACGACGCAGGGCTATGGGCGCACGTGCTTGCTGACGCGCGGGAGCGTGTGGTGACGGGAGGAGCCGCTCGTATCCTTGCCGGAGACATCGATGAGGGGGCGTTGTCCGTAGCCCGCGACAACGTGCGACGGGCGCAGGTAAGCAGCTTGGTACAACTGTACCGTGATGACGCCAATCGACTGGGCAGGCACTTGCGCGGGGCGCTCAAGCGCGGTGCACGACAGGGCCTTTTGGCAACAAACCCACCCTATGGCAAGCGCCTGGGGACGACGGATGACCTCGTGCGCGTCAACGAGGCTCTTGCCACGTCTGTGGAGGCATTGCCCGAGGGCTGGCTGGTGGCAATAATCACGCCTGACGTGACCATCGACTCGGCCTTGGGGCGCGTGCCGGAGCGCGTCATCGACTGCCACAACGGACCTCTCGAGGTTGCTCTGCGCATTTACGAGAAGTCCGCAGCGAATCGTCGCGTTTGCGAGGTCGTGTCTCTGACGGGCGTGCGTCGCGAGGTGCCCGTGTCCGATGTGCACAGTGAACAGTTTGCAGGACGCTTCAGGAAGGTTGCGCGGGACGCGGACAGGGGGGACGGGGGAGTTTGTCCCGAAAGGGACAAACTCCCCCGTCCCCCCTGTCCGCGCGTATACGAGGCCGATCTGCCGGACTACCCATATGCCATTGACATCAGCGCAAGCGATGTAACAATTACCGAACTACGGCGTCCGCGAAAGTCCCAAGCACAGCAGGCAGCCAGGAAGCTTGCCGATGCGCGCGCAATCGTGGCTGCAGTGCTCGACGTCCCACAGGCTGACGTGCACATGTATACTTCTTATTAAGCGTATCGTCGAAATCCACGGGGGTCATCTTATGCTCAGCGACGAAGTTCAAGCCTATCGCCAATGGGTGCTGTCATGTCATGTGGACGGCTGCACCATTGAGGAGGGTGACGGAGACGCTGTCGTCCTGCGAAGCGATGTAGCGTCTGGTGCCGTGTCCTTCTACGATATCGATGGTTCGACGGTTGTGGAGTTGCGACTCGAAAGCACGCATGATGATACGACGCTCTTTTACCTCCACTTCGAGTTTGGGGATGAGGAACGGGCACAAAGACTCTTCACCGAGATGTTGGACGTGCTTGCAAAGCGCATTGGAAGTGAGGTCCAGCACGTCCTGCTGTGTTGTTCGTGCGGCATGACAACGACGTTCTTTGCAAACAAGCTCAACGAGCTTGCCGCCGAACATGATTTGAAGTTCGACTTCTGCGCCAAGCCGATAGAGGAGGCAAAGAGAAGCGGTACGACCTACATCGCGGTTCTGCTGGCACCGCAGGTAGGCCATCAGCTTCGGGAAGTCCGCGAGGCGCTCCCGGGCGTCATAGTGTTGGAACTGCCCGCGTCGTTGTTTGGCACGTATGACGCAAACGGCGTGTTGCAGCTGCTTATGCATGCCCTGAAGAAGGCGCGGCATACCGCGAGAAGCGACCTGCGCTTTGCGCGCGACTATGACAGGACCAAATCCGTGCTTGGAGTGAGCTATGTCTACCGGTCGGATGAGCCGACGTTGAGCTATGCGGTACTCGACAGGGGAGAGGAGCTTCTGTGCGGCACGTTGGTGCGCAATGCGTTTGATGTCCAGACTGTGCTGGAGGACCTGTTCTCGACGCTGCGGCTTTCCGGATATACGCCCAAGTCCTTCGACGCGATCGGGATCGCGCTACCCGGAGATGTGGACAACGGCGCGGTTGTGGAGCGGGACGAGGACGGAACTCGCCGCGTGGAGATGTCGACGCAGCTGAGCGAGAAGTGGGGCGTACCGGTCTTTGTTGACAATAATGCCACCGCCGCTGCGGCCGGGTGTTATGTAAGCCAGAGCGAGTGGGATACCGTAGTGTTTCACGCCCAGCCTATCGGTGTGGCGGATTGCGACCAAGGATACGTCATCGACGCTAAGCCCCATACGGGGCACGGTGGCTTCGGTGGTAACATGCGCTATCTGGCCGAGAAGCTTGAGCTCATGTCTGATTTGGAGGCGGCTGCTTGGCGCTATGACGGAATGCGAAAGCTCGTTGCATACTACTTGAGTGCGAATATCTGCACCATTGCGCCAGATGCGCTCTTTGTCTGGTGTGACTTCCTGCCAGACATGCAAGAGCTTCGCGAGGAGCTGGAGAGAATCGTGCCTGCCGACGTCATACCCGAGCTGGTGGGGGTTGCCGACTATGATGGACTGACGCTGATGGGCGAGATATCGCTTTGCCTGCAACGGCTTGTCAAGTAGCTCATTGCGCGCGAAACGAAGGGGCGTAGTCATGGGGTTTGATTTTGTTCTGGGAAGGCGGCAACTGTGCCGGTTGGGAGCTTCTGCCATCGTGGCGGCGGGGCTTGTTGGGTGTGCCGTCGAGGAGCCGGCGCCAGAGCTGGACTCCAACGACGATGTGAGCGAAAAGGCATCACCTCAGGTGTCCCAGGAGTCAAGGGTACGCGCCACGGAGGAGTACGTTCGCATTATCGGTCGAACCTGCCAGGATGCAGATGTAACGTGGCTGCCACAAAGCGGCAGCGCCATCGAGTTTGCCGTGACCGGCACATACCTAGCGATCGAGCTCGTAGGCGACGACAGCGTACACAACGGATGGGATCTCCGGTCACGATACGCGGTGCTTCTTGATGGCGAGGTGATTGTGGACGACACCCTGAGCGAGCCCACGCGCACGGTCGAGGTATTCAGCGAAGAGTTGACGAAGAACGGCGTTGTCGAGGTTATTCACCTATCCGAGGCAAGCATCGGCGCTGTAGGCGTGGGCGAGATCATCGTGGAGTCTGACGAGCCTGACCCAGTGCGTCCCACTCCAAAGAAAGGGCTGAGTATAGAGTTCATTGGTGACTCGATTACCTGCGCCTATGGTGTCGAGTCATCTGGACCAGAGGATTCCTTTACCACCACAGAAGAGAACTTCATGAAGTCCTACGCCTATCTCGCCTCGCAGGAGCTGGGCGCTGACTACAGCGCCGTGTGCTACAGCGGCTACGGGATCGTGTCGGGGTGGACAAACGATGGCACACGCAGGACAGACAAGCTGTGTCCGCCTCTGTACGACGTTGTGGCCAAGGGGTATGAGCAGCCTTGGGACTTCGTTGCCCATACGTATGACGTGGTGGTCATCAACTTGGGAACAAACGACTTCAGCTACACGGGGACCGACCCGGATCGCATGAGCGAGTTTGCGCAGGAATACTTCAACTTCCTATCACGGGTTCACGAACTCAATCCGGACGCCCATCTCGTGTGTACCATTGGGACGATGGGAGGTCAGGAACTTTTCCCTTACATCGAGCAGGTTGTGGAGGAATTCAAGGCCAATACGGGCTTTGCGCGCATCACGTGCTATGCGACCGAGCAGCTCGACCCAGAGACGGATGGCTGTGGTGCTAATATGCATCCCAATGCAAAGACCCAGCAAAGGGATGCGGAAACGCTCGCAGGCGTCATACGTGAGGCGCTCGATCTGAGCGAGCGGGGTATATAGGAGGGGTGGCTTCGATTGACCCCTTCTACACACCAACAAAATTCGTCAAAAAAAGTGTTGACATGAGCAGCCTCACAGTTGATAATAACCTTTGCAGCGGGTGGTGGCGCAGTTTGGTAGCGCACTTGACTGGGGGTCAAGGGGTCGCTGGTTCGAATCCAGTCCACCCGACCAGGAAAAGCGCAGGTCAACCAAGGAATTTGGTTGACCTTTTTTCAAGCGCAACCCCAAACTCAATGTGAAACTCAATGTGAAACTCAATGTAGTCTCAATGTAAAACACACCACAACAAACCCCGTAACAGCGAAACAAGTCCAAACAAGCCCACACAACCACAGCAAAAAATGGAGAAACCGTGACAATATACGCACACTGAAACAAGTAAACACAAACGGGAATAAACACACACAAGGGTACGAGGTGCAAGGCACAATAACGTGCCATAGTACGAGGTACTAGGCCGGAGCGGTTCACACGGATACGAGCGAGAGAAAACGCCCCCCGAGTAACAAAAACGAGACCGCCTAAGCAGCCGGGCATAAAATACGAGCGGACGCAAGGCCCCCGGACGAACCGACAGGACAATACTGTCCCGTCATCGTCCCAAGGGGCTGATTTAGTGTTACTCAACAAGGAAAAAGAATTCTACACGATCAAAGAGCTCATCAACGCCGGCTTCGGCTCACGAAGCACCATATACCGGCACATCAAAGAAGACGGCCTCCCCGCCATCAAGCTCGGTTACCGCGTTCTCATCCCACGCGAACCCTTCGAGGAGTTCGTGAACGCACACCGCGTCAAGAGCAACGCGCAATAAGTGTACTTAGTTGTTACCTATACCGTACCTACGCATGAGAAATACGCGAATAAGTAGTGCGTAAGTACGTTATAGGTACAGGATGGGTAGCGAGGAATGTATCAAACATTGTGTCATGATACGCCATGCAGCTGTGCAAACGCGTGATAGTGTGATACAATGAGGATAACGGAACAGATGAGTTCGCGACATGGCAGCGACGTACGGAGAAACGAGAGCAGTCAAATGAGCGTACGGGAGCGAACCGGGGTGGAGAACCGGGGAGCGAGCGCCAACAGCAATCCACCAGGCAGCATGGTAAGACCTGAATAGGCGGCGGACGGGATGCGAGAGGGCCAGTGATGACTGGCCACGGCGTCCCGTCGGCCGCCTGCCTTATGCACAACCGGCCCCTCATCACGATCACGAGGGAGGGGACGGATGATCGAGGACGAGAAGGTAACGATAACGCAGGCGACCGAGATGGGCTTCGGCTCACGGTCCACGCTCATGCGCCTGTTGCGCAAGGGTTGGATACACTCCACGAAGGTGGGCGGCAAGCACCTGCTGGATGTGGCGGAGCTCGCACGCGTGCGCGGGTCGAGGGACACGGAGCACGAGTGCTACCTCCGCCTCGCGAAGGCGATAGCGCGGGACGCGCCCAGCATCGACCCCGACATGATCAAGTACCTCGTGCGGGAGATGAACTACATCGGCGGGATGCGACTGAAGAAGCCGGAGCCGGAGCCGGAGCCGGTCGACGATTACGACGATTACGACGGCTATTACCTCGTCGAGGACGAGGACTGGTCGTCATGAGCCGGGTGACGCTCCGCGAGGCCGTCGACATGGGCTACGCGTCACGCGCGACCATCATGCGCCGCAAGGCGGACGGCCTCCTGCACCCCGTGAAGGACGAGAACGGGATGCTCCACTTCGACACGGTAGAGCTCGACGACGTCTTCCGTAGCGAGGGACTCAACTCCAGGGAAGTGAAGGAGTTCGTGCGATACATGCGCGCGGAGGCGCCACGGCTCTCGAGGGAGCAGGCGCTCGACCTCATCAAGTACATCTACGAGCGCGAAGCGGAAGCGGACGCGTACGTCGACGAGGCGTTGAGGCGTGCCGCGGCCGCCGAGGCGCAGAGGGCCGAGGCACAGCGCGTGATGGCCGAGGCGGGGCGCGTCACCGGCGAGGCCGCGCTAGCGAAGGCTGCGGCCGAGGAGGCACGGGCGAAGGCCGAGGAAGCGTGGGAGGCCGCGCGCGTCAAGGCGAGCGAGGCGGATGACAGGGCGGCGCGTGCGCGGGACGCGGTGGTGAGCGCGCAGCAGAAGGTGAACGATGCGAACCAGAAGGCGAAGGACTCCCGTGCCGAGGCGGCACGCGCGCGGAAGGAAGCTGGCACGGCGTTCGAGGCCGAGTACGCGCGACGTTTGGATAAGCTCAGGAAACGCGAGAAGACAGCCACGAATAGCCGTACGGATGCCTGGAAGCTCAAGGACGCTGCCATGACGGATCGCGATAAGGCGGCACTCGAGCTCTCCCTGGCCGAGAGCGAGCGTCAGAAGGCGAAGAGCACGCTTGATGACGCGCGCGAGGCCCTCGCGGACGCGAGGTCGTCCGTGGTGACGGGCGCTGACGCCGCGGGGCGTTACGTGGAGCACCTCTGCGCGGCGCGCCCGGACCTGCGTGATTGGCTGACGGAGCGTGCTGACGAGATGCGCCATGATGATGTGTCACGTATGTCACGGCTCGAGCGTTCCGTGACACATTTGGAGCGTGACGTGGAACGCCAGACAAGGGACGCTGAGACGCGTGCCAGTGTACCTACACAAACCACGTCCCCGGTGCCACCGGCGTCGACGGCGGTGCCGCCCGTCGCGCCGCCGAAGCCGTCTGCGCGGCGCACGCCGCGCCCGGGCAGCATGGGGCGCACGCCGTCGGGCCCGGGCACGCCACAGAGGGGGTACTGATCGGTGGGAAAAAAGAGGGGCTGTATCAAAAGCCCCCATGATTAGATAGACCCCAAATAATCCCCGAATCCAACCACTTGCTTACGGAAATCGTTGTTCAGGAGGCAATCCACTCACGGGCTGTAGGACAAAAGCGCGGGATTACGGATG
>ONMP01000083.1 GCA_900318935.1 uncultured Actinomycetes bacterium | reverse complement strand
CCAGAATTTCCACTGGTCAGCAAAGGAGTCTAACGCCGCATTTCTGAGGTTCGATGGATAGTCATCGCTCCCCGCTCCCTGTGCTGTGAGCACGATGTCCTGCGTCGACCCGTCCGTCGCCCCCTCAGCGTTGTCCTCCTCAATGGGCCCGGCTTCAACTGCCTCCACGCCACCCGACTCCTCTATCGACTTAGAGTCCTCGGATTGGCTAACGTCCTCCGGCAAGACCTCCTCAATCGCCGCCTCCTCGGGATCGGAGGTCAAGGCCGCAGAGGTGTCCTCATTACCGCTCGTGCCAGCCGAGACATCCGCACCACCGACCTCCTCGACTGCCTCGGCCAGCGCTTGCGCTGGCAAGCTCCCCAGCACCATCACGACCGACAGCAGCAAACTCAGCGCACAGCACGCTCCTCTATACTTCCGCATGTTCATACCTCCAAACATCGGCGCCTATATACCCACCTCTACGCTATCATCTAGCCGCAAAAGCAACCGGAACAGGAGGCTTCCAGTTGCTTCCAGCTGCTTCCAATTGGTGTCATTCGGCGCCAACTAAGTACGCCACAAAATGCTTTACATGTGCTAAGATTCCTGTAACCGGCCCCGAACGCCCTGCATGCGAGGAACACCTACGTGGACAGTCTCGATATCAAGACACTCACGACCATCCTACGAAGCTTCAGCAACGAGATAACTGCATCGGGACTCGCCTCTGATTTCGGGGTCTCCTATTCCACGTTTGCCCGCGGCAACAGAACAGGTGCATGGCCACCATCCATCACCGAAGGGACCGTGCGCGGGACTATCGATGACTATCGGGACCGCTTCTTTGACGGCAACGGTGAGGCACTCGCCGCACGCGTGCTCGAATGCCTGCGCACTATGGGATTGTCTACGTACGCGCTTGAAAATGCGCTCGCGGAGGGTGGCTACGATGCTTTCGTTGCCGAACTCGTAGCCCAGGCGCACGACCCACAGCCCGGCGGCGCAGTCACCAGGCTGATACCCGCACCCGCGAGGCCCGCCCCTTCCGTGCACCTGGAGACTCCCACGCAACCGACCATCGTCGTGCGGTCGGAGATACCTCGAGCTGACAACAACCCCTCGCGAACCCGCGACCTGATGCTTGCGCTTCCGGTGGCCATCGTATTGCTCATCGGATCCCTCAACGTTTCAATCGGGGACCTCTTTTTCTGGGTCACGCATCACCGCATCGCGTTCTTTGGCATCTCGCTAGGCGTTGCCGTGCTGCCCGCCCTGCTCGGCATCCTCGTTGATGCACCCATAGCTTGGCATATCTGGCACGAGAATCACCCTGAGGCAGAGTTCAACTGGCATAGATTCCGCCGGGTAGTAAAGTACGGCTCGCCCGAGGAAGTCGTGCCCGGGGCGGGGCGATTCAACCTCACGCTTCCGTATCTGCTCTACCAGCCCGTCTGCAACGTGCTATCCATGATGTGTTACGTGGCGGAGCTGGCATTCGTGCTCTCGTTGCCGGGATTTGAGGAGTTCTTCTGCGGGCATGAATGGGTGGAGTTCCTAAAGGCCAGCGTAGCGATTGCCTACTACGTGGCATACGAGTTCACGTGCGACAACTGGCGCAGACCCCTCGCAGGTGACCCATCCACCGAAGTGTGCGAAAACCCCGACAACTACCTTCCCACGCGCGTCCACGTGTGGGCGAACATCGCGCATCTCACGTGGACGATCTCCATCCTGATGGTGCTGCTACTCGCCATGCTCGCCTGGGGCATATCTTGTTTCCGCTCCTTCTCCGTTCCAATCCTCATCCTCTGGCCGTACATTCAGGCAGTGGTGTTCTTTGCGTTCTCAAGCGCGGCTCCCTACGCCGTACGCGTAAGGGCTACGGGAGTGGGCGTGTTTCTGCCCGGAGTTGCTGCGATCTCAATCGCGTTCTCAGTATATGCCACGGTCTGCTTCGTCCTCTCGGCTGATACCGCCTTGCTCTGCGCCGTGTGTGCCTCGTGTCTAGAAGGCACCATCATCTGGGTACGCCATACGCGAGACAACGAGAGCGCAGAATGGATCGCACAAAGCCGGTTGACTGGTGCCTATGCCATGGCAGTGACTGCGACGATCCTCGGTATGCTCGTGGTAGGCGTCGCGACATTGGCTTTTGCCTGAGACTGTTCTTGCGTCCTTCTTTCGCGTTCTCCACATGCGGGGGACAATGGCCTATAATCGACCGAATGCAACAAGGTCAAGGAAAGGGGACATGCATGTCTACCGACGAGAAGGCAATGCACGAGATCGGTCTGCGCATCCAGGGACTGCGCGAAGCCTGCGACGTCACGCGGGAGGACATGGCCGCCGATCTCGAGGTGAGCCTCGAGACCTATACGGGGTGGGAAGAGTCCGGCGCCGACGTGCCCATCTCCGCCATTTACCACATGGCCCAGCGCTTCGGCGTGGAGTTCACCGAGATTCTCACCGGCACCGCCGCCAAGCTCAACACCTTCCAAGTCGTGCGAGCAGGACAAGGTCGCGAGGTGGAGCGCTATCCGGGCTATCACTTCGAGGACCTGGCATTTCGCTACCAAAACAAAATCATGCAGCCGCTTGAAGTCACCATCAACCCCTCCGACGAACCGGCCAAGCTCGTGCAGCACTCTGGCCAAGAGTTCAACCTCGTGCTGGAGGGTTCCCTCGTCGTGGTTTGGGGCGACCGCGAGTTCCATCTCGAGCCAGGTGACAGCATTTATTTCAACCCCACGGTCCCCCACGGACAGCGCTGCGGCGGACGAGTACCCGCACGGTTTGTGACCGTTATCGCAGAGTAGGCAAGCCGTAGGTAAAAACGCGCCCGCAGCACATCTGGCAGGCGCACACATAAGGGAGATCGACCGACATGAATCACATCTTGAGCAAGTACTGCCCTCGTATCGACTTCGAGAGCTACGAGGACTTCTATGAGAATTTCCGCATCAATGTGCCCACTGACTTCAACTTCGGCTACGACGTCGTGGACGAGTGGGCTCGCGTCGAGCCGGACAAGAAGGCACTGCTCTGGTGCAACGACCACGGTGAGGAGCGCGAGTTCACCTTTACCGAGATCAGCCGCCTCTCGAACCGCGCCGCCAATGCTTTCGTGAAGCTTGGCATCGGCAAGGGCGACGTCGTGATGTGCATCCTGCGCCGCCGTTGGGAGTACTGGGTGGTTGCGAGCGCTCTGTGCAAGATAGGCGCGACCATCATCCCCGCGACGTTGCAGCTCACCACCCACGACATCAAATACCGGGCGAACACGGCAAAGGTGCGCATGATCGTGTGCGTGGACGATGACTACGTCTGCACCCAGGCCGAAGGCGCCGTCAAAGACGCACCCACCATCGAGCACAAAGTCTGCGTCGCGGGCAAGCGCGAGGGTTGGCTCTCGTTCGACGAACTTTTGGACAGCGAATCCGAGGAGTGGGTGCGCCCGACCGGCGTGGACGCCACGACTTCCAAGGACATCATGCTCATCTATTTCACGAGCGGCACCACGGGCAACCCCAAGGCTGTCATGCATAACTTCGCACACCCGCTCGGCCACATCCTGACGGCCAAATACTGGCAACAGGTGCGCGAGAATGGCCTTCACATGAGCGTGACCGACAGCGGCTGGGCTAAGTTCGGCTGGGGCAAGATATACGGCCAGTGGATTGCTGGCGCCGAGATATTCTGCTACGACATGGACAAGTTCGTGCCAACGAAGCTGCTGCAACACATGCAGGACTACGACCTCAAGACCTTCTGCGCACCGCCCACGATGTATCGCTTCATGCTTCAGGAGGATGTGGCGAGCTACGACCTCTCAAGCATCGAGAACTTCGCGACTGCGGGCGAGCCGCTCAACGCCGAGGTCACCATCAAGTGGGAGAAGTTCACCGGCAAAAAGATTCGCGAGGGCTTCGGCCAGACCGAAGGACCGGTGCTGCTGGCGACCTATCCCTGGCTCGAGCCTCGCCCAGGCTCGATGGGCAAGCCTTCTCCCCTGCTGAACATCCGTCTGCTCGACGACGATGGTAACGAAGTGGAAGACGGCGAGGAGGGCGCCATCTGCGTGACGGGTCTGCGCGAGGCTTACCCGCCGGGACTCTTTGTGGGATACGTCAACAATGCTGAGGCCACCGCTGACGCCGTGGGTGGCGAGTACTACAACCTGCACGACATGGCTTGGCGCGACATCGACGGCTACGTATTCTTCGTCGGGCGCAACGACGACGTCATCAAGTGCTCGGGTTACCGCATCGGACCGTTCGAGGTGGAGAGCGCGTTGGTCAAGCACGATGCCGTGGTTGAGTGTGCCGTCACCGCCGCACCCGACCCCATACGTGGCAAGGTCGTCAAGGCAACCATCGTCCTCGCGCGTGGTTACGAGCCAAGTCCCGAGCTCACCAAGGAGCTGCAGACCTGGGTCAAGAAGGAGACCGCGCCTTACAAGTATCCCCGCATCGTCGAATACGTGGACGAGCTGCCAAAGACCGTCGGAGGAAAGATCAAGCGCAAACTCATTCGCACCCGTGACGGCGTGGTGGATGACAAGACCCACTCGCATGGCGTCGACAAGTCTCACGCCGACGAGTCCTGGCACGTGTAAGAGCCGCTTGGGGCGGCCAAGACGTTCCGCAGACGCGGGACATCGATGGCCGCCCCTTAGCGACCGTACTTCTGATTGCCCGTCCCGAGAGCTGAAAGGATTAGCATGAGCTTCGCGAACACCTCCACCATGTCGCAGTATGCGCTTTCATCCATCGTCATGTGCGCGATTCTCGTCCTGTCGCATTGGCGCATGTTTGCCAAGGCAGGCGAGAAAGGGTGGAAGTCATTGATTCCCCTCTACTCGGACTACACTCTCTTTAAGCTTGTGTGGACGACGAAATCGTTTTGGATATACATGGGCTCAGCTGCGGCTTGTGGCATCTTCACAGCGCTGAGCGGACAGATTGTGTTCGACGCTTCCGGACAGATATATGCCGTCGCGCCTTCAAACTTCTTGTTTGGCATGATAGCTTACGTGGCAAGCATCGTCTTCGTCATCTACACTGTGCTGCTTGCCATTCGTACGGCACTCGCCTATGGAAAGAAGATGCTGTTTGGCTTGGGAATTCTCATCCTGCCCATCATCTTCAAGGCGATACTGGCTTTCGGCAGCGCCACCTACCACAAGCCCCGCTAGGAGACTCGCGCGCGAAGGGGGAGGCGTTTCACTCGCTCCTGGCACCTGAGGGGATTCCCTTTAATCTTCGGCTTAGCTTTCGGTCACATCTTCTCCTTTTTGGCATCTACCCATTGCATACACTACAAAAAAGACTATAATTGTGGTCCTTTTATCGGGAAAGTGTAGTTTCTAGCATTGGAGGTCTTAGTCATGGACGCTGCTACTGAAGAGGCCGTCGCCACTGGCGCAGCCGCAGGAATCCTAGGAGGCATGTTTGTCTTCTTCGCGATCTTTGGACTTATATTCTTCGTCCTTCTGGTCATCGCTTACTGGAAGATGTTCACCAAAGCTGGCGTAGAAGGTTGGAAATCCATCATTCCCGTTTACAACACGTACACGCTCTACAAGCTTGTCTGGAATGTCCAAAACTTCTGGATCTATCTTGGACTGACTATCGTGACATATCTGTTCAGCGGGATAAACTCTGATGGCTCAAACGTATTCCTTAGCATTCTGACGCTCGTCGCTGGCATCGCACTTCTTGTGTGGATTGTCAGGGCAAACATTGCTACCGCAAAGGCATACGGCAAAGGCACCGGGTTCGCGGTCGGCTTGACCCTCTTGCCCAACATCTTTACCCTCATCCTCGGCTTCGGCGATGCCCGGTACGTCGGTCCGCAGGAGGCGTAGCAACCAAAAAACGCATACGCAAAGGAAAAGCCCCTCGTTCACACGGACGAGGGGCTTTTCTTCACCACCCGTGAAGGGGGTACCGTGAAAGGGGACGGGACCCGTGATCGGGGAGACGGAGGCGTTTCACCACGCGGACAAACTCCTCCGTCCCCTTTGTCCCAGTTACATCAGGGAGCAGACGGCCTGAGCGAACGCCACGGGATCTTCGACGGGCAGACCCTCGACAAGCAGCGCCTGGTCATAGAGCAGGCCCGCATAGAGGGCAAGCTTCTCGTCGTCCTCGGCCTCTTGTGCCGCAACAAGCTTCTCAAAGACGGGATGGCTCACGTTGAGCTCGAGCACGCGGCGGCTCTTTGGCGCAGCCTCGCCCTCCGGCCCCTGTGCAAGCACGCGCTCCATCTCAAGCGAGACCGGACCCTCGGTAGTGATGCGCGCCGGGGCGTCGGACGGATTTGCGGCTGCGGCAACCTTGACGACCTTCTCGCCGAGCTTGTCAGCCAGCACAGAGAAGAGGCTCTCATGCTCGTTCGTAGCCTTCTCGGCCTCCTCCTTCTCCTCATCTGAGGCGAGGTCGAGGTCGCCAGAGGTCACGTTCTTGAGCTCGAGGTCGCGCTCTTCCTTGCCGGGCGTCTCGGAATCGCCCGCGATGGCTGCCGCATGATAGCTGCGCATCATCTGGAAGCAGAACTCGTCCACGTCCTGCGTGCAGATGAGCACGTCGAAGCCCTTGTCGAGGACGGTACGCACGATGGGCATCTTTTCCATCCGCTCGCGCGAGTCGCCCGCCACGTAGTAGATGGCATCCTGGTCCTCGGGCATGGCTGCCACGTACTCGGCAAAGGTGACCATCTTTTCCTCGCGCGCGGACCAATAGAGCAGGAGGTCTGCCAGAGGATCGGCCTTGGAACCATAGCTGCTGTATATACCGTACTTGAGGCCACGCCCGAAGTTCTCAAAGAAGTCCTCGTATGCCTCACGATCGTTGTCACGCATGTCCTGCAGGTTGCGCGTGATCTGGCGCTCGACCGAGCGAGCCATGATGCGAAGTTGGCGGTTCTGCTGCAGCGTCTCACGCGAGATGTTGAGGCTCACGTCAGGCGAGTCCACCACGCCGCGCACGAAGTTGTAGTAGTCGGGCAGCAAATCAGCGCACTTCTCCATGATCATGACGTTGGAGGAGTAGAGCGCAAGACCCTTTTCGTAGTCCTTGCTGTAGAGGTCGAAGGGCGCACGTCCCGGAACGAAGAGCAGCGCATAGTAGTCAAGCATACCCTCCACGTGGAAGGGAATCGTGCGCGCCGGCGCATCCCAGTCATGGAAGGTGCCCTTGTAGAACTCGTCGTAGTCCTCCTGCTCCACGTCCTGCTTGCTCTTGCGCCAGATAGGCGTCATGGAGTTGAGCGTCTCGAGCTCCTCGTAATCCTCGTACTCGGTCTTGTAGTCCTCGGGTGCGTCCTCCGGTTTGGGGAGTGCACGGCTCTTGGTCACCATCATACGAATCGGATGGCGCACGTAGTTGGAGTAGCGCTTCACGAGGTCGCGCAGGCCCCACTCGCTGAGGTAACTGCCGTATCCTCGCTCGGGCTCATCGTCCTCATCGGTGGACGCCGATGCCTCAGGCTCGTCACGCAGGGTAAGGATCACGTCGGTACCGTGGGTGGCACGCTGCTCGTCTGCCGGCTCGATGGTGTATCCCTCTGCGCCGTCGGACTCCCAGACATATGTCTCGTCGGAGCCAAAGGCACGACTTACAACGCGGACACTCTTTGCGACCATGAACGACGAATAGAAGCCCACGCCGAACTGGCCGATGATGTCAACTTCGGAACCCTGTGCCTGGCCGTTGGCGGCCTTGAACTCTTCGGAGCCAGAGTGGGCGATGGTGCCGAGATTCTCCTCCATCTCTTCAGCCGTCATGCCGATGCCGTTGTCGGAGACGGTGATGGTGCGGGCGTCCTTGTCAAAGGCAAGGCGAATCTCCAGATCCTCAACATCCTGGCTCGCCGCCGAGTCCGTGAGGCTCACGAACGAGAGCTTATCGATGGCATCTGAGGCATTCGAAACAAGCTCACGCAAAAAGATGTCACGATTCGTGTAAATGGAGTTCGCCATCAGGTCGAGGAGCTTCTTGCTCTCGGTGCGGAATTCTTTCATCTGGTGCTTCCCTTCACTTGGATGCAAAACAGCTTGCTTTATACCCAACATTCGCGTATCCAAAACACCAGAATGGGTACAATATGTTTTAAACGAGCGAAAGCTCAATACGATAATGAATAAGGAAAGGAATCGCATGGCACAGCACGCATCAGTTGTCCCAAGCCAGCTCAATGCCTCATCGATCAGCCGCCGCGCTTACAACGCGCTGACGTTTGGCATCGTAACGCTGGCGTTCCTCATCACTTGGGGCGAGTACCTACTCGTCGCGAACGGCACACTCCCCGTACTTGCCGGTGGCGCCCTTGGCCTCATCCTCACCTTCGCGCTCACCATCATCGGCCTCGTCGTCATGAGCATAGGTAAGGGCAAGCAGAGCGTCGCCCTCTCGGCAACAGGCTTCGCCGTCTTTGTTTTGACCTTTGGCGCAACCCTCGCGATAGCGCTCACCCGCTACTCCCTTCCCACAATCTACTACGCCTTTGCCATCACGGCCTGCATATCGAGCATTTTCCTGATTCTCGGGGTCATGTTCCCCAGCTTCTTCTCACGCATTGGTGGCGTGCTCATGGTCAGCCTCATTGCCCTCATCGTGGCTGAACTCATCGCAACAATCTTCTTCCACGTGAACCAGACCGTCTTTGACTACCTCGTCGTCATCGTGTTCTGCTTCTTCCTGGGCTACGACTCCTACCGGATGACCGCCGACGCGCCGACTGTGCCGAACGCCATCTTTTACGCGGCCGACATCTTCCTTGACATCGTGAACATCCTCATTCGCATACTCAGCATCATGGATCGCGACTGACAGAGCCATCCAGACAGAGGTTCGCATCCATCTGGGGCCGCACACGTAAGGGCAATTCCTTAGTGTGCGGCCCTTGCTTTCCCCGGTCCCATAACGCAAAACTGCGGCGAGAGCTTGCGTAGAGTCTATGGTCAAGCCGAATTACTGCTAGAGTAGGCTCATTATGAATACGCAAACGATTACTTCACGTGCGCGCTTCGCGCTTTTTGCCTGCTCCTCCCTCGTTAGCACGGGGGTGGACCAGTTAGTTGCAGGCATACTCTTTTCTCTCCTCCGCGAGACCTTCGGAGAGGCAGATTTCTTGCGCATCCTCCTCGCCAGCATCATGGCCCGCTGCGTCTCCATGGCCGTGAACTATGCCATCAACCGTCGCATGGTGTTTGGCAAAGATCAAGAGGTGGCACCGTGCAAGCGTGAGAGCCTACCCCGTTATGTACTCCTCGAGGCAGCTATCCTCTCGCTCTCGAGCATGGGCGTCTGGATTGCTCACATAGGCTTCGGCATCCTTGAATGGCAGGCGAAACCCGTGGTGGATTTGGCACTCTTCTTCCTGAACTACACCGGCCAGCGGAAATGGGTCTTCGCTGATCGCGGGGCACGAAAGCAGGTCGCGGTCGCGTAGACAAGCCACGGGCCTTCGGAGAACTGCCCCCGATGGCCCGTTGGATTTGACCGCTTGATTAGGCCACTGGATTACCAGATACGCCTGATAGCCAAGCCGCTCTGAAGCTTGGGATCGAACCATGTGGACTTGGGAGGCATGATGCCTCCCGTGTCAGCCACGGCCATGAGTTCTTCCATCGACGTGGGATAGAGCACGAAGGCGACTGCGT
Organism: uncultured Actinomycetes bacterium; assembly: GCA_900318935.1. GTDB lineage: Bacteria > Actinomycetota > Coriobacteriia > Coriobacteriales > Atopobiaceae > RUG440. Next base: position 8,118 of record ONMP01000083.1, on the reverse strand, counting down.
GGTCTCCCGCCATACGCTCGATTTCCGTTGCCGGGACACCGCCAACGAAGGTTGCCCGCTCGTCCGAGCGAGGGTCTTTGATGCCAAGGAGCGGATCGAGCACCTTGTCCTGGAGCACCGACACGTCGAGCGCATCGGCGACCCCAGCGCCATCAGCCTCGCCCAGCCAGCGCAGCTCACGCCATGCGTCACCCACGTACATGCCAAACGTGCCCTTGCACTCGGGAACGACGGCCTCTGGCACGGGCTCGCCACACGCAAAGCCAGCCTGCTCAAGACCTGCCAAGAACGACGCCTCGTCAAAGTCCGCAGGAAGTTCAATCACACGGTTATAAGCGAGGATGCGCAGCTGGCTCTCGGGAAAGAGCACCGCAAGAAACGCCTCAGCAGGATCATCCTTGCGTCCCTCTGCACGCCGCTCCTCGCAGATGGCGCAAGCCGCCGCCGCACGATGGTGGCCATCGGCGATATACGCCTCCCCCACAGTCGTGAAGGCAACGCAGAGCGCCTCGACCCCCACCTCACGCGCGACACGCCACACGCGCTGGCGCACGCCGTCCTGGGCCACAAAGTCATATATGGGCTCGCCCTGCTTGGCTGCAAACACAATCGTGTCTATCGCGAGACTATCGCGATACGCCACAAACACCGGCCCCGTCTGGGCGCGCAGACCCTTGATGTGCCGTACGCGATCCGCCTCCTTGGATGGCAGCGTCTGTTCGTGTTTGCGCAAGGTTCCACTCAAGTAGTCATCGCAAGCGATGGCACCGAGAACGCCAGTCTGACGATGCCCGTCCGGAGCAGTCAGCTCATAGAGGTACAGGCACGGTTTCTCGTCGCGCACGAGCGTCCCGTCAAGCTGGCGCTCACGCAGCAGTTGAGCTGCCTGCTCATAGACCTCAGGCGCATGGGGATCATGCCCCGGCTCAAAGCTCGTCTCAGGGCGGTCTATCGCCAGAAACGATGTGGGATGCTCTGCCACGTACGCCCGCGCCTCCTCGTCGCCAAAGACGTCGTAAGGCAGTGAGGCGAACTCGGCCGCACGATTCGGCGTGGGACGCAGGCAGGTAATTGGCTCTACGCGCATGTGTGCTCCTTTGCGGCAACGGTCTCTTTGCACGTCCCATGGTACACTACAAACGCTGATGTTGACGCTGATAGTTCCTTCACACACGGCAATCGCGGTGCATATACATCGAACGGATGGGGTACAACATAGAAGTGCCTAGTTGTCATAGACTATAGGAAAGGGGTAATTATGGCAGGGTTTAATTTTGGAGAGGGCATGCGCACGATCTTTTTGGCAGGCGTCGGCGCCATCGCCATGGGGGCAGAGAGGTCCCAGCAGATCATCGACGACCTGGTAAAGAAGGGCGAACTCACCGTCGAGCAGGGCAAGGAGCTCAACGAGGAGCTCACGCGTAAGGCCACGAAGGCAAAGAACAACACGCAGGATGCCTTCCTTCGCACCCGCCTGGAAAACATGACGCCCGAGGAGCGCACCGCTTACGCCGATAAGGTCGCCGCAATCAGCAAGGAGATCGACGAGCGCGCCACGACCGTCGACGCTGAGGTCGAGGAGACCGAAGAGGCGGACGAGAGCGACACCGAGGACGCGGAAGCGTAAGTGCAAAGCGTGTCGGGTACGCAGGACACAAGCAATCGCGTGGAGCAGACGCGCGCAGACAACGGCTACGATGAGGATGCCGAGCGTCTGCGCGCGTGGTATAAGCACGTGATCGGCGAGCCTCATGGAGATACTCTCCATCGTGCGAAAGTACGATATCCTTCATGGTCTCACGCCCACGACGCTCCGGCGAATGCTCGAGGAGCTAGGACCGACCTTTGTCAAGGCCGGGCAGATTCTTTCGATGCGCTCTGAGATTCTTCCGGAGTCGTTTTGCCGGGAGCTGAGCAAGTTGCGCACCGAGGTCGAGCCCATGTCGCGCGAGGTCATGCTTCAAACGCTGCGTGCCGAGTACACCATTCCGCTGGAAAAAATCTTTGACGCCATCGACGACGTGCCCTTGGGGTCCGCATCGGTGGCACAGGTACACAAGGCTCGTCTCGTCACCGGCGAGGATGTAGCCATCAAGATTCAGCGTCCCGGCGTGAGTCAGATCATGTCGCAGGATATCTCAATCATGCGCTCCATCGCCAAGCGTACCACGTACGTGATGGGCGAAGACCAGTTCCTCGACGTAAAGAGTGTCGTGGAGGAGCTGTGGCAGTCCTTCCGAGAGGAAACCGACTTCCTCGTGGAGGCACGCTCTCTCGAAGAGTTCCGAAACAACAATGCCTCGTACGTCTTCGTCACCTGTCCCAGGCCATTCATGGGGCTGTGTACCAAGCGCGTGGTCGTAATGGACTACATCGAGGGCATTCCCATCTCGCAAACGGCCGAGCTGCAACGCGCGGGCTATGACCTCCATGAAATCGGCGTCAAGCTCGTCGACAACTATGCGAGCCAGATGCTCGACGACGGCTTCTTTCATGCAGACCCGCATCCCGGCAACATCGTCATCTCCGAAGGAAAGATTGCCTACCTCGACCTCGGCATCATGGGACGAATATCGGCACACGACCGCAGCGCCATATCCGACATGATGTTTGCCGTAGCTGACCTCGATACCCCGCGGCTCAAGAACGGACTCCTGCGCTTTGCGGCCATGACAAACACGGCCGAGATCGACCATGCACAGCTTCTGGCAGACCTCGACACCGTGGTGCAGGACTTCGGCACCGCCTCCTTGGCAGATCTTGATCTACCACAGTTCCTCAACGCCATCATCACCCTCGCGCGGAGGAACAACGTCGAGCTTCCCAGCTCCGTGACCATGCTCGCCCGCTCTCTCGTCACCCTCGAGGGCACCGTTGATGACCTACTCGCCAACGACAGCATCGTGGACATCCTTGCGAAGCACATAAGCTCGCAAACAAGCACGATCGAGATCGCGCGAAAGGAGGCTGGATCGCTCGCACGAGAGACGCGCCTTGCGACGCACAGTCTACTCCAGGCAGCCGGACAGGCATCTCTTGCTATGAATATGCTCACGCGCGGTCAGCTACGCGTCAACATGGACGTACCTGGCTCCGATGACCCCATCGCTGACTTCTCGCACGCATTCGACCGCCTCACCATGGGCATCGTGATTGCGGGACTCTTCATCGGCTCGTCCGTCATCTATCACTCGGGCATCAAGCCGCTCTTTCTTGGCGTTCCCATCCTTGGGTTCGTCGGATACGTGGTAGCGTTCATCATGGGCGTATACCTCGTGATAAGCATCATTCGAGAAGGACGCCGCAGACATTAGGAACGATGGCCACAGACGTGGCATCAACCTCACCAACGGCACAAAGTTCACGCAGAGCTTTGAACATTGCATCCCCCAGATAGTATGATAGAGACAAAGACACACGCAGGGAGAGCATATGGAACAAGACCGCACCGAGAACCCCTACGCCGACGGCGATCTCATCTCGACACCACTGAGCGGCGCACATCGCGAGCGCCCGGAGGTGACAACCGCACAGCGGCCACGAAGCCGCACGACCCAATCCGCACGCGACGCGGCATCACGCCGAACCCTTGATCTCGACAGCCAGAGGAGCCGAGACCCGCGACCCGTACCCAGTCGAGCGGACGTCGATGTGCAGGGCATCATACGAAGGCGTCGAAAGATTGGCATCGGCGTGATTGTCGGCTCCATCGTCACCGCCATCATACTGCTCAGTAGTCTCTTGTATTGGATCAATCGGCCGGTTCCCATCACGGTGAACGGTGGGGAGGCGGAAGTGCGCATCGGCTCGTCGCTCAGGGAGGTGCTCCATGAGGTACATGACGTGTCGGTAAATCCCGGCAACTACGTCACCGTCTCTGGCGCCGTCATCGCAGCGAACCAAGGCCATGCGTTCACCGCCACCGTCAATGGCAAGCGACTCACGCCCGAGGAAGTCGAGTCGTTCCAGGTTCAAGGCACCGAGTCCATCGAGTTCACCGATGGCGAAGACATCATCGAGGAGTTCAACTCGACCTCGGAGAGCATAGAGCCATACTTAAAGATGGAGGGCAACGGCTACACGCTCCAGTACGTCTCGCAATGGGCACGCAGAGGCGAGAAGCAGTATCGCACCGGTAAGGTTTCGGGCGAGACGGCTGAGGTCATCACCATCGAGCCGCGCGACTGCATCATCACGTGCCGTGACTTCTATATCGAAGGCGACGTGAAGTACGTGGCGCTCACCTTTGACGACGGACCCTCAGACGTAAACACCCCCCAGTACCTCGATATCCTTGACCGCTACGGCGTGAAAGCGACGTTCTACAACCTTGGCGACAACGTGCAGCTCTATCCGGATCTGGCACGCGAGGTGGTCGCCCGTGGACATCAGCTGTGCAACCACACCATGGCTCACAACCAGCTTACGGCAGTGGATGGGCCAACCATCTACAACGAAATCACGCGCTCGGCAGACGTTATCGAGCAAATCACGGGCGTACACACCTCGCACATCCGCCCTCCCTACGGCGACTTTACCGAGCGCAGTTGGCTTGGGTCAGGAGGCACGATCTCTGCTGCCGTACGCTGGTCGGGTGACTCCGAGGATTGGCGCTACACCGGCCAGACTGACAGCGAGACGATTCAGCGCATCGTGGACAACTCGCTGCTCAACATCCACTCTGGCTCCATCATCCTCATGCACGATGGCGGTGGCGGCGGCGCGCAGGATGTGGCAGCACTGCCAAAGATCATCGAGCGGCTGCAGGCAGACGGCTATCAGTTTGTGACGGTGGCCGACCTCATGCGCGCGGCTGGCGACATACCCGAGGATGTTTGCGCAGGAACCAGCGCAATGCCCGAAGACGCCGTCTGGCCAGCTGAGATTCACCCCGACGACCTCGCCGCGGCCGCATCGTGATGCGCAGACGACGAATCACGGTGCTTCTGGCGGCCTTCGTTGCCTGTGACACAGCCCTCGTCGTGGGGCTGTGCGGCGGGATGAGTACCGCGCTGCTTGCGGTCATTGCTTGTCTGCATGCATCACTGCTCGTGACGATGATTGCGCTTCTTGCCCGCGGGTGGAAAGACACGGGTAAGGATGACAACGGCGACCTGACAGCCACCCGCGAGAATGTGGCTGCTGACACACGCAACGCGCCGCCGATGGAGAATCAAGCCCCACTTGAAGCACCAAGTACCGAGGCCCGTCTCATGGATGCGACCGATTTCGACGAGGCCGAATCCTGCGAGCAGCACGATTCCGCAGATGACTCGGGCGATGCCTTGGGTCAGGATTCCTTTGAGACGAAAACCGAGGCTCAGTCTCCCGCTCAGTCTCCCTCCGACGTCAAGGAAAAAGACCCTGCCCCCCAAGTCCAGGAAGACGAGGCTGCCATCGCGCTTGAGCATGCGGCCAAAGACGCGACGAACACGTTCTCCTTCCCGGACTTCTGCGCCGAGCTCCTCGGGAGCGAGAGACAGATGGCGTTTCTTTGCGACTTATGCGAACGCGTCGCCAAAGACGATGCGGCGAGTCCCTTTGAGCGCTACCTGACGCGACGCCTCGACGAAGCGGACATCGCCTCTTGGGAGGAAAACGACACGCCATGGGTGCGCATCATCATCCCAAGTCACAGCGGGATGTTTTACCTGCAGACGCTACCACGCATTGAGTTCGGTTGGCACCTGAAGGCGCTGCGCGTCGAGTCGGCCCTCAACGCGGCACGCTTCGCATACGACTACCTCGACGATCCCGCTGCCGCAAGTGAAGAAGAGCTCATGCGCGTCGAGCAGCGCTTCATCTCCTCGGTATGCGCCCAAGTTTCGGATATCAATTCAAGCGACTGGTCTTACCTTGCAATGCCCTGGCAGACGGGTTGGGGGCCTTCGGAGCGTGGCGAATGGGCAGTGCGCTGCTCGCTTTCGGAGTCCATCGAGACGCTCAAGGTGCCTCATCGACTCGTGGCGAACTTCAGGAGCAACGTGGCGGAAGGAGACGTCGCCATCGAGATCGACGCTACGCCTGCGCGCGTGTTTGCACGCACGGCTTTTGTTGATGGCCTCGGCATCGTACCTACCACCTCTCATATGCGAGGTCGCGAGGCTTCTAAATACGCCGCACGCATGGGAATCCTCCTTGCCAACTGCGCGTTTCGCGCCTCGGAACGCGTTCGCAGGGTATGGGTAGCACTTGTGCGGAGCAATCCCTCTTCGCGATCCTGCCTGTGGTGGGCATGCTTCGATAGAAGGGTCTTCTCGCATCTGCGGATGGACGCAATTGGCGACCCGCTCGATGCCATTTCTCGACTCGGCGCAACTCTTTCGCTCGAAAACGAGGTCTTGCAACCAGTCGATCAGGGTTTCTATCTGGAAGACGAGCGTTTCTGCCCGTCTCGCCGCCATGACCTGTGGCAGATGAGCGAACGGTCGCTGCCACCGAGCGCGGCGCTGCATCTCGGTACCTCACGCGTCTCAGGCCTGGTCATCCACGAGGAGCTCCTGCGAACGATAGTGGCGGACGACGCCCTGAGAGGCATACCTCAGTCACAGACGCACAACGCGACGCAGGTAGGCGTACGCTCCATCCTCGAAGCCGCACACAAGACCTCCGACATGAACGTATGGGGAGCGGCCGAGCGCGTGGCCGCAAAGCTCGTAGACGGCAGCCTCGCCCTTGACGACGAGGAGGCGCTGCGCGAGGAGCTCATAGCCGGCGACCCGCTCTCGCGCGCCGTCAAGAATGCCCAGCAGTCCCTTGCGAACGAGAGGCCCGACGTGGCGCTTGAGCAGCTACGCGCCGCGCTTGCGCCGATTGACGGAACAGGTGCGTATGCCGATAGCCCGAGCACCGTGTACCGCTCCTTCGACTCCTTCGCCGAGCGAGCTCTGTACAACCGCCTCAACGCAAATGATCGGCGCTGCATCATCCTCGTACCCGATGCCTATGTCATCGCACATCTGCTCGTCTCGTCAATCCTCCTCAGCCGCTCGCTTTCCGAAGAGGCCGCGAAAGAAGATGATGCTGACAGGGCCCTCGCGCATGCACGCCGCGCACACGAGGTGGCCCCTCTGGCGACCTCTGCATTCCTTGGCACTATCGCCTGCCTCGAACGCACGGGAAATCTCGCCGATGCTGAATCTGCCCTGCGCGACATGCTCGAGGTGGCTCATGACCCCCAGGGCATCGGACTCGCCTACTATCGCATGGCGGCGATACAGTGGCAACTCGGTCATCACGCGGCATGCATCGCATGCTATCAACTCGCAGCAGGCCTCATGCCCTCGCTCATCCCCATTATCATGGCCGAACGTCACATGCTCTCGCGAGATGACCACTCGATTTCATCAGCGCTCGAGCCATCGGAGGTAGAGCTGGCGTTGAGCGAGCAAAAGATACCTCTCGCTCCGACGCCTCGCATCTCTTTCCTCATCTATGACTGTGCCACGGCATCTATCGATGCCGAGGTGTTTCCGCTCGCCCATGACCTCATGAGGATACTCGAGTCGTTTACTGGCGATGACGTCATCCATGGGATCCGCAACTCACTGGAACACGAACCCGACGTGTAGGCGATTCTGCCGCGTGACCCTGTCCTACAGCGCGCTGAGGTAGATTGCCCGCGCGTCCTCCATGGTGAGCGGCATGAAGGCGCCAAAGCGCTCTCCTTTGTTTTGGCGCAAGGTGCTCAGAAGCACATCAACGTCCGCCTCGCCCAGGCCGAAGTCCCCCAGCGTGGCGGGCATACCCATGCTCTGGAAGAACGCCTGCAGCTCGTCGATGGCAGCCGTCACGGCATCTGCGATGGCCTCCTCCTCAGGTTCCTCTTCCAAAGCTGGCTCGATGCCAAAGACATCTCGCGCAAAGAGCAGGAAACGAGCTGGATCGGCCTTCCACACATGCCGCATCCATGCGGGAAGCACGACGGCCAGACCCGCACCGTGGGTAATCTCCACGTGATGCGCCGAAAGCTCATGCTCGAGCGCATGGCTCTCCCAGCCGCCCGCCCGCACGACCGGCGACAGCGAGCGCCCACATCCAGCAAGGTCGTTGTGCGCGAGAGTCCCTCCCCACATGACGGTGGCGCGGGCGTCATAGTCCTTTGGGTCAGCCAACACG
>ONMP01000296.1 GCA_900318935.1 uncultured Actinomycetes bacterium | reverse complement strand
AGAGCTCCTCGCGCGGCACGCCGCTCTTGGCGATGGCGGCGCCCACGCCCTCCTCGTTGCCGTAGGACTGCGCGGTGTCGATGAGGCGGTAGCCGGCATGCAAGGCCTCGGAGACGCACTCCTCGGTCTCCGCGTTGCCGATCTGGAAGACGCCGTAGCCGAGCATGGGCATCTTGACGCCGTTGGAAAGGGTGGTGTACTCCATGGTGCGCTCCTTCTTTGCGAGGCTTTTCGTTGGCACCATCATCCGCCCGCAGGCCAGGTGCTGTCCAATGCCCGCTCGTCAGGCCAGCATGCGCTGAGCGCATGCAGAACCGCTGAAAACGGCAGCTGCCGGAGCGTACCGGACCCATCTCGGGGATGGTCGTTCGCCGATTCGCCGCTCTCGGCAACAGGGCAACAAAAGCCGTCGGTACTGATTTGAACCCCGTTTTGGGAATCGTCTGGATTCGGTATAAAAAACGCCGCTCTACCTGCGGCTGAAATACATGGCCGGGTAACGCTCATTACCCGGGCCAAGTGTAAGGGTCGGCGCCACAATGGATGCCCCCTCGGCCGGCGTGCGCCAGCCCCTATTCGGAGGTTACTGTAGCGCAAGGGAAGCGTGCCGCAATCGGCACATATGACATGGTGTCAGGGGAAAGATCCTTCACTCCGAGAGGAAGTTCCCGTGCATGCACACGCCTCGCCGCTGAGGATGGAGTCGAGCATCCTCAGCGGCGAGACTCTCCATGGAACTTAGTCTAGCGAGCCCTTCGCCCAACGATCCATGCTCGTTACAGCAGCCCGTTGCAGGACCTCATGAAGTCATCCATGAGCTTGAGCATGTAGGGAGTCCAGAACTCAGGACCACCATGGTCGGCACCCTGCAGCAGGTACATCGTCGCATCGTGTCCCGTCTCCTTGAGACGCCTGTACAGCACCTCGCTACAGCGGGCGTTCACGATGCGGTCCTTGGTGCCGTGGATAATCAGCATGGGCGGCATCTCGGTCTCCTCAAAGATGTTGCACTCCGCTGATATCTGGCACTGCACCTCGGGATGCTCGCGAAGGTCGAGCTTGGTAAGCCACCCTTCCGGGCTCTCCCTCTCGAGGTGGTGTGTGTTCGACGGGTTGGAGTCGTCGAACATCACCGTGACGCTGCCGAACTGGTCGATGATGCCGTTGACCTCCGCAGAGACAGACGGGTCGATCTTCTCGCTGTCGTCCTCATGCACCAGCGATGTGAACACCACCGTGTGGCCGCCTGACGAGCTGCCCATGAGCACGATCCTGTCAGGGTCGACGTGGTACTCGTCCGCATGCAGGCGCATGAAGCGGACGGCGTTCTTGACGTCGATGACCTGGGCAGGGAACGACGCATCGAACGACGAGCGGTACTCGACCACCACCGCCACGTAACCGAGGTCGGCCACGCGGGCGGTACGGGGCACCTCGACGTGGATGTGCTGCGGAAACCAGCCGGACCCGGGCACGTAAAGAACGCAGGGGTACGTCCCGGCCGGGTTGTTGCGAGACTTGGGGACCAGAATCTGCAGGTGCAGGTCCTTGCCGTCTCTCGTGTCGTAAACAACGTCGGCCTCATAACGCGTATACACCTCGTCGCCTGTGGTCGAAATCACCGGTATCCCCTCGGCACGGAACTCCGGGAACTCCGCGTATCCCCACTCCTTGACTTCCATCGGTCTTCTTCCTCTCCTGTACTGTGATGCGGTGGCTGGGATTGCTCCTAGGCAGCTTCCTGCTCTTCCGCATGCAGCTTACCGCGTTTTGATTTACTAGTCAATCAAAATCTTGTTTTCTGATTTACCATTCATTCTTCACTCGACAGAGTGGCGCCCTCGTGCGAAAATGACACTCGCGTAAGAAGGGAGCGGAGAGTGAGCATATTCGACGACATGGACATGGCTTCGGCACAGTTCACCAAGACGGACCGCGTCGTATACGAGACCATCAGGAAGTTCCCGGACCTCTTCGTGCAGGGCAGCCTGGCAGCGATAGCCGAGGAGACGCATCTTTCCGCCCCCTCGCTCACCCGCTTTGCCAAGCGCGTCGGATACAAGGGCTTTTCCGAGTTTCAATACCAGTTTCGATCGGACCTGGAGGAACGAGACGAGAATCAGACGGGCTCGAAGTCGGATGCCTATGCGGAGCTGCTGCGCAAAGTAGAGCGGGACGTTCCGGACGCGCTTCTATGCGACCTTGTGAGGCGCATGCGGGATGCCAGTACGGTCGTGGCGACCGGGGCCAGCCTCTCCCGCATCCCCGCATACCATCTGTTCGTCATGGCAGGCGCACTTCTGGGAAAGGGCCTATACCTCAACGCCGACGAGCTCACCAGCCACATCGGTTCCGACTGTGTTCTGTTCGTTTTCTCCGTCAACAGCGGATTCGTGTACCGCAAGATGCTGAGCAAGATTCGCGAGCAGAAGTGCCCGCCGTACGTGGTGCTCGTCACTATGAACCCACGCCACACACTCGCAAAGCACGCGGACCAGGTGGTGGTCCTCCCGCGGCTCCTCTCAGGCGAGTCACTCGGCGTAGGGACAGCCGACTCCATGGCCTTCCTCATGTTCCTAGAACTGCTTAGTGGCCACCTTGAAAGCTGATTCTCGCCGGCAACGAAGCCGAAGAGGCTAAAGGTCGGTGGCAACGCTGATGCGCTTTTTGACCACTCGCCGATTCGCCGTCCCCTTGACAAGAGGGCCGCTTTGCCGGCTGGACCGATTTTTGGGAATCGGCTGGACTGCGCATGAAAACAGCCGCTCTACCTGCGGCTGCATTACTATCTCGGGTATTCTGCATTATCCAGATCAGGTTTGAGGGTCAGGGCAGCTCTTGGCCCAATCTCAGCCGGCGTGCGCCAGCCCCCCTATTCGGATGCCATTGCAGCGCAATCGCAGCGAAGTCAGCATGACTCCCATGACATCGTGTCACGGGAGCCGC
>ONMP01000034.1 GCA_900318935.1 uncultured Actinomycetes bacterium | reverse complement strand
CGAGGGGACCGATAGCGAGAAGAACGCGAAGCTAGAAGCCGAGCTCCAGTTCCTCTTCGTCCTGGCAAGCCCCACCGACTGGGCGGCGAACCATCCCGCCTGGCCGTACTACGTGGGAGCTGCTTCGCAGTACGGGCAGTACCACTACGACTTCTCGTACCTGCGCCGGGCATGCGAGACGGCGGGCCTCGGAGACGTGCTGACGGTGAAGCCCGAAGACGAAGAGAACTTCGTGTTCAACATGGTGTTCACGCCCGAGCAGCAGCAGGCGTTCGCCTATGATGGCACGTTCTACGAGGGCGTGACCAAGTGGATCGACACCTCGGAAGCGAAGATCATGTTCATCTACGGCAGCAGCGACCCGTGGTACTCGCTGCGCATGCACGACACGGACAACCCGAACGTGAAGATGTTTGTCAGCGACACGAAGCCGCACACCGTGCGCATGATGGACTTCGACGAGGCGACCATGCAGGAAATGGGCACGTTCGTAAGCGAAGCGATTCCCTTGCAGTAACGTCATTCATGCGCTGCATGCACATCCGCAGGTCGCTCGAAACGGCCTTCGGGGACAACTAGTAGAAGCCACGGTAATTAGCGAGCAGTTTGCCCGTCCCCCTTCTTAGGCCGTCGCCCCCTCCTGGGAGGCGTCGGCGCCCTCTTGCCCCTGTCCTCTGGGCGGCAGGCCTTGGCATTCACCACCTCGAAGGGTATGGAGTCCACGTCCTCCCCGCCGAGGTCGATGTCGTCGAGGCCCCACGTCCACCTGTAGGGCACGGGCACCTCGTTGACCTCGTCGAAGTGCCTGAGGATCCGCTCCTTGAGCTCCCCCCTGCTCCTGACGCGGATCCCCCTCAGCAGGTAGTGTCGGGAACGTTGGTGTAACGGCCCATTTGCGATGTTGCGCTGTATGTCTGAAATCGCCGCTTCGGGAACGCCGACGACCCGCCCATTGAACTTCACTGTGGCCGTCTCTCCTCGTGCGAGAATTTGCTGCAGCGTTTGAGGCTCCATGTTGATGCCCGTCCTCCCATGCAAGCCCAACGAAGTTTCTTTGCAGTATATCAAATTAGGAAGCAAAGAACTTTTTCGCGAAACATTTCGCGAATCGCGTTGCATCTTGTGTATTTGTGGTAAACCGTGAAAGAGTGTTTTGCCCTCCGGTTTACTCCCACTCAATCTGAAAGGCGTCGTAGAGGTGGCCTGTGGTGGCTCGAGACGCTCCGCCACGTCTCCTGTCTCCTCCGCAGTTTTGACTATCTTCCCTGCGGACGTCAAAGCGACGTCACGGGCGCCGTTTCCGCACCCGTGACGTCGCCTTATTCGAAGTCGGATGACGTCATGGCGTCACTAGACCGCGTTTGCGCTGGTAGACATGATAACTCTAGAACATCAGCAAGCCGTCCTCGTCGTATTGGAGGTCAAGGTCCCAAGCGACCTCCCAGCAGCCGTCGGGTACGGGGAAATGGGGCGGCGGCCTGGACCCAAAATGGCAAGCAGCGCCCCAGGCCTCCGCTCTCACGGGTAGAGCGTTTGGATCGGCACGACATGCACGCCATCTTGGCGCGTATACGCATAGGTACCGAGCCCCTCGACCACAGCGAGGAATGAGGGCGGCCTCCCGCCCGCCGCAACGACCTTGTCGCGCACTCGCCGAAGGTTCGCGGCTGCCTTGTCTACCTGGTTGTGGCCAAGCTTTATCTCCAAGCCTCCCCAGGCGCCGTCCGACGCCTCGATGACGGCGTCAATCTCTAGGTCATCGCGGTCGCGGTAGTAGTACAGCCTGCCGCCAATTGTCTGCGCGTACACGAGCAGGTCGCGCGTGCACATGCCCTCGAACAGGAAGCCGAACGTCTCGAAGTCTCCCAGCAGCATGTCGGGAGTCACCCCCAATACGGCGGCAGCGAGAGAGGGGTCTGTGTAGTGGTACTTGGGCTTCTTGTTTATGCGCAGCGGCGAGCGGACGTTAGGGCTCCACGGACCGATCTTCTCGAGAATGAAGGTGCGCTCGAGGACGTCCATGTAGTCGTCGATCGTCTCGTCCGCTAGGGGCGTGGCCCCGTCTTCCGCCGTCATGTCTCTGATGAGCGTCTTGGGGGTCGCCGCCTGCTCGGCATTGCGGGCAAGCGAGCGCATGAGGCGCGCCATCTTGCCCTTGTCACGCCGTCGCTCGTCAACCTTATGCATATCCTCTTCGATGAATGACTCGATGTAGCTCATCGGCAGGGCTCGGGCGCTCTCGGGCGAGACGTCAATCGCCGCCGGCCATCCGCCGCGCACAACTATGAATGCGACGTCATCCGGCGTGGCACCACGAGAAAGCCCCTCGACCTGGCTCTCCCCTTCGAACAGGGCTTTGAGTGAGACCTCGCATGTTGACTCACCCGATTCGGACAGCGTCATCGTCCTCATGTCGATGCGCTTGATGCGTCCGACGCCGCTGTGACTCGGCTTGTGATGACGGGGAGTCGACGAGCCCGTGAGGATGAACTTGCGCTCCTTGCCGGTCTGGTCGATTGCCGAGCGAGCCATGTCCCAAAGCAGCGGCAGCTCCTGCCACTCGTCGATGAGGTGGGGAGACTCCCCGCGCAGGGCGAGCGACGGTGCGGCGGCGAACACGCCGAGCGGAGAGGGGTTCTGCTCGGTGGGCATGAGCGTCGCCTCGCTGTTGGCGTGGTTGCGTCCGCTCCACGTCTTGCCGCAGTACTTCGGTCCGCGGATGAGCGCACCACCAAACACGGACAGGGCTTCGTCTATCGACTTGTCCACGCATCGTGGTCTGTATGACGGGTTTGCAAGCGACCCATAGCCCATCTACCATGGTCCTCTCTACTAGATTCTCCATTTTGCGACCATTATACTCTACGTTTTGCGACTGTATACCTCTGCGTTATGCGGATAGATTATTCTACGTTTTGCGGCCGTCCAACTCTAAGGAAGCCGTCGTTTGACGAGAACGCGTTGGGGCCGGGAATACAGCTGCTCGCGTTAGGCTAACAGGCACACGAGTCCCCAAGACGCACCAAAAAGGCGCCCCGGGATCACGTCCGGAGCGCCTGGAGAATCGCACAATTTTGTAGCGGTCCTATTCCCACTCGACGGTGGCGATGGGCTTCGGGCTGAGCTCGTAGCACACGCGGCAGATGCCGGGAACCTCAGAGAGGATGCGGTCGGTCATCTTCTTGAGCAGGGCCCAGTCGAGCTCGGGCACCTCGGCGGTCATGACGTCCACGGTGTTGATGCAGCGAATGATGCAGGGCCACTCGAAGGCACGCTTGCCGTCACGCACGCCTGTGGCGCGATAGTCGGGCACCACGCAGAAGTACTGCCAGATGTCCAGTCCGGCGGCGTCGATCTCCTCGCGCACGATGGCGTCGGCTTCGCGCAGCGCCTCGAGGCGGTCGCGCGTGATGGCACCAGTGCAGCGCACGCCCAAGCCGGGGCCGGGGAACGGCTGGCGATACACCATGCCATGCGGAAGCCCGAGCGCGTCGCCCACCACGCGCACCTCGTCCTTGAAGAGCAGCTTGACGGGCTCGACGAGCTCGAAGTCAAGGTCCTCAGGCAGTCCGCCCACATTGTGGTGCGCCTTGACACCGGCCTCGGACTCAAGGATGTCCGGGTAGATCGTGCCCTGGCCGAGGAACTTGATGCCCTCGAGCTTGGCTGCCTCCTCGGCGAACACCTTGATGAATTCCTCGCCAATGATGTGACGCTTTGCCTCGGGGTCTACGACGCCCGCGAGCAGGTCCAGGAAGCGATCGGTCGCATCGATGAAGACGAGATTCGCATCCATCTGGTTCTGGAACACGTCGATGACCTGCTCGGACTCGCCCTTGCGCATGAGGCCGTGGTTGACGTGCACACACACGAGCTGTTTGCCGATGGCCTTGATGAGCAAAGCCGCACATACACTTGAGTCGACGCCGCCAGACAGCGCGAGCAACACCTTGCCGTCGCCCACCTGCGCGCGGATGGCCGCCACGGCCTCGTCGATGAAGGCCTGAGCGAGCTCGGGCGTATTGATGCGGGCCATATCATCGGGGCGGGTATTTGAGGTGAAGTCCATGATAGCTCCTTTGCCGAGGTTTCGGTATCGTGCCAGTGTAGACGATTCTTCTGCGTTTGGCGCAAGCTTAGAACAAACCCATAACGAGTACAGCGCGCGTCTGCGGTGACAGGGGGGACAGTCCCGGGTACCCGGGGGACTGTCCCCGCTGTCACCCTCCTAACGGGCGTCGAGAACGAAGGTCGCACCGCACACGGACAGGCTGTCTCCCGCACTCATACGCTTCTCCCCCTCGAGACGTTTCCCGTTGAGCAGAGGCGGGTTGCGCGCGCCCAGGTCGTACACACAGATTCCCTCGCCATCCGGCTCGATGCGGACGTGTTGTCGCGAGACGGAGCGGGCATGGAGCACCACGTCGCAGGTCTGTCCGCGCCCGATAATCAACCCCCTATCTGGCACGACCACACTTGCGTCGACCAGGTCGGTGGACATGCGCAGCACCCATCCACTCGGCAGCTGCGTTTCGAGACCAGCATCGACCTGCTCAGGATAGGCCTCAAGCGGCACCTCTTCTTCGACCCACCTCTCGTCCGCATGCTCACGCACGGACTCGGCAGAAGGCGCACTAGACGCCTCGTCACCGACGTTATCGGCCTCGTCCGCCCCTCCGTCACGTTCGTACTCGTACAGGCACTCGTAGCATATGTCCATGTCAGCAAAGAGAAGCGCCCCACAACGCGGGCATGCCTTGGTCTCTGTACCCTCCATGGCCTATCCCTCCCCTTCCCTCGTCGTCAGGCGCAACACCAAGCCCTTCTGAGGCCACCAGCCTCTGCGCGCCGGGCGTTCGAGCGCCCAGCAAGCACCCGGTCCCGCAAGCAACCTCCCCGGAGGAACGCATCGCCTCGACGCAACGACCCTTCCATCCCTCGCCACGAAGGCAACGTCAATCGCGTACCGCATAAAGAATGTATGCACCGACCAGCACGGCGACAGCGTCACCGGATCGGCACCGGCATCCGTGCCCAGAAGCCCGACGAGACGCTCACGCCACGAGACGAGTACCTTGAAGCAGAGTTCGTGCATCCGGTCTGCTGAGTCGCACACAAGCGTCATCGCCATCTATATCACCACGCCCGGTCGATAGCGATCCACGACCAACGAGCGCTCGTGGCGCAGAGCCAGAGGCATGTCGTACGTCACGCCCGCAATCACGAACGAAGAAGGCCAAGGTCGGTAGACCAGCGTGCATCTGAACCTCGTGAGCAGCGGCGAGAGGAAGAGCCTGCGGACTCCCTCCCCCGTCTCGCCCACTGGCTCCGTCGCAACCTCCACCGAGCAGACCTGCGAGGCGTCGAGCGCGGACTCGATGGAGCTGCGCACCTCCCCGGCTGCCGCAATTTTCGACTGCGTCCCTGCCGGAGCGACTCCCTGCGCAACCACGACATCAAGCGAGACGCGGTCGAAGGTCGCGCACAGGGCTACGAAACGCGCAAGGTTGTATGAGAAGAGGGCCACCACAATGACCACCGGCATGAGGGCAGCAAGCTCCACCGACGCCTGGCCACTATGCGCACGCCCGATCACAACCCCGTGAGGTCCACCGTGATCGGTATGCTCATGCCAGTACCGGGAATGGGCAATTCCGCCAGGGTAAAGGCGTGTCCCTCTTGCTCGTCCCATACCCAGTAACCCAAGGCGCGCGCAAGCTCGAGCGCCGTCCCTCCCTGGGGCAACGCCTGAACAAGGCTGCGAACCCTTCCCGTGGGCTCCACGCCCGCCTGTCCCAGCACCTTGCTCGTATGCACGAGCACGGGCTTGCGCATCCTCATGTCGGCTGGCTGCAACCCCAGCACGCGCGTCACCCATACGATCTTTTCCCGGAGCCATGACCCCACCGTCCCTCCAAACACGCCGCCCATCCTCCAAAGAAACTCTCGACGAAGTCCCCCAAGTCCTGATACCTATTTCCGTAGGCAACGAGCAGACGACCCCACAGCCCCGTCACGTCGCCAAGTACCGTCGTGCCCGCATTGTTCGCACCAATACCGTCAAGGAAGTGCGAAAGTATGTCGTTGCCATTCGTGGCGTCATCGGGTGCAAGCGCTGCCGCCGAGACGGCCGCCCCCGCCGGAAGCTCGCTGCCTGTCAGGAACGCATCGGTAAGCTCGCTCGGCACTGTCGTCCCGCCACCGCGCACCACCACCGACACACAGCCCCAAGCCCCAGGCGGACAAATGCGCGGCCTCGGTACGCCCAGCTGGTCAAGAGCTCTCTGAAAGGCATTCTTGCCCTCCTCTGCCACCTGCCGCATCTCGCGCTCGGCATCTGCCTGCTCGTTTCGCGCCCGCTCGTAGTCCTGAGCTGCCTCTACGATAATCTGCCAATAGTGCTCATAGCCGCTCGTAGACGATGTGGTTATCGATGCCACCTTGCCCAAGTCCACCACATCCATGCGGCATACGTCACACAGGCGCACCGCGCCAGAATCCACGGAGGCCACGCTATCCGTGCCCGCGTCGGGTCCCGTAGCTCCTGGGCATGCCCAAGTAGAGTGGAGCGTACGTCCCGCCTCCTCCTCACTGCACGGCCAACGCCCGTCGTCGTAGAGCCAGGTCCCACGCATCTCGTTGGAGTTGCGGGCGAGGTGTGGGATGTTTATGCTCACGTGACCATCGGGCTCCTCGAAGTACCATGCGGAGTTCGCCTCCCCAAGCGCGTACTCGTAGAACGCCGAGCGCGCAATGGAATCGGTGATGGACTCGATGTCCTCTGCCTGAGGTGCCTCACTGATATACCGCTGTAGGTAATAGGCGCGTGACCGCGTGATGGGCATGCCGAAGTTCCACGACTCAGGCGACAGAGCGTAGGGATTCTCGTAGTCCGCCAATCCCGCCAAGGAGATCGCCCTCGAGCGCAGACAGCTCGGCTCGTCCACGCAGTCGGCCCTCCATGCTCGCTCGCGTGCGGCATCAGCACGTTCCTTGGCCTCTTCCGAACGCCTAGTCGCGTCCTGGAGTCGCTCGGTGTCACCTGAGACCTCCCCTGTGTTTACGAGGGCATCCATGGATGAGAAGTCTGACTGCGACGACATCGGGAACGGAATCGCCACGCCGGCATAGCCAAGGTCGCCCGCCGAGTTGGCGACAACGCACGACGCCGAGTTCGCCACGATGGCATACGGTATCGCTCGCTCCAACTTGGAGAGCCCCGAGGCGACGTTGTGCGCGAACGTATGCCTCGCCTCCAGAATGTCGCTTCCCATAGCCACGGCCCGGGCGGATACGGCTTGTGCGCCGGGAATCGCAGCCGTCACCAAGCCGACGCCCATGACCGCCATCCCTGTGAGACCCATGCTCAGCACGCAGGCGTCGAGCACCTGTGCCACGGTATAGTAGGCAGCCACGGTATTCTGTCCTGCCATGGCGCAGGCATCCGCCACCGGTTGCACGTCGCCCGACCTCGCAACGGTCCATTCCACCGAAGCAACCGCAAATACGAGGCTGATGCTTACGAGCAGCGCAACCGCCGTCGCCACCGAGGTATAGCCACCCTCGTCGTCCACGAACGTCTCGATACCGATCCGTGGCTCACCATGCCTGCATCCAGCTCTCATACTCACCTCCCAACCACTGCGGGCGCAACCGTTCGCACACACGCACCTCCACGCGCAATCCCTGCGCATCTCTCGTTCCCATTGCGTCGGCAACGACGCCCAGAAGCGGCATCGGACGTAGGTGTCCCGCAATCGTGACTTCGCAGGTCTGCGCATCGCCGGACCTAGATAGGTTTACCTCCCAGTCGTCACTCCCACCCACATGAAAGACGCTCGCCTCCGGAACGGCGCGCAGGCGTCTAAGGGCGAAGGAGCGACAGACGCCCTCGTCTCCCGAGGTCGCCAGCACACGTGCGGTCTCTGACGCCGCATGACGCATAAGCATGCGAGTGTAGAACACGCACACAGGCTGCATGAGCAGGGCAAAGAGCGCCATCAACACGGGCAGCACGACTGCCGCCTCCACTGTCGACTGTCCTCGCGTAGCCCTCGGGACGAGGCTTCGCTCAGTACGACGTGAGGTCTTGCAAGAGACCAAGGTCCACACCTCCCTCCGCGTTGTGTGAGGCAGCATCACGGGCAACCCCCAACAGTCGACCCGACTGCGCCGCTCGCCATACAGCCCCAAGGGCAAGGATCATCGACAGGAACGCAACCAGAACGAGCGCATACTCCACCGTCGACTGTCCACGCACGCGCCGGCCGGTATCATCGTGTGACATCGCCCATTTCCTCCCTTCCTTCTTCCAAGCGAACGGAGCGCAGCGTGCAGCCACCATCCGCCTCCTCACTCATCACGCACACGTCAACCCAACCAGGACCCTGCAGCACGCATCCCCAAACGGACCCCAGCAAGTCCAGGTAGCCCGCACTCACGAGCAGGCAGCGTCCGTCGCTCTGATATCGCCCAAGCACCTCCCGCGCAGACTCCTCAAGCCCCTCGCTCATACGCTCCACCCGCATGGTCGCGTCCGACTCCTCGGCAACCAGCCGAAGCTGCTCCTCGATGAAGGGACTCTCCATCCCAAGGTCCGACACCCCCGGCGCCTCTTCCGCACCTGAGCCATCAATACCGTCGGACGCGCCGACAGAACCCTCGCCCTTCGGCACCTCTCCCAAAGGCAGCGGATCGTCCCTGACGACCTCCGACACGTCCCGCCGCGCCGCGGCGCGGGCCGCGAGCACAGCTGCGACCCCCACCACGACGAAGAGCACGACCACGGCGATCTCTCGCGCGCGCGACCCGCTAGAGCGAGTTGATGCCATCCGTTATCGCCTGCCACAGGTCGCTGATCCTGCCGCGAAACGCGACGATGGCGATGATGGCGATGACCACCAGCACACCCACCAAGATCGCGTACTCAGTGGTGCCCTGCCCCTTCTGCCCGTGCAGAAGCTCATCGAGATTACGAGGTCGCACCGAGCTGACCACCCGCCTCTGCTTCGAATCGCCCGCCGCTCTGGCGTGCTCCCGAGCCCTATCGTCTGTCTTTGCCATTTGAAACTCCTTCCGTCCGTTCCCACACTCCTATGCCATGCTGAGAGCCGGTCCCAGCAGTGGCCCCAATATCGAGACGAGCATCGCCGGCACGATGAGCGTCCCCAAGGGGATGAGCATCTTCACCGGCACCCGCTCAATCTCCTCCTCCACCTGAGAACGCTGCTCGTCGCGTATCAGCTGCGCCTGACGCTCAAGCGCCTCCGCAAGCGGCGTACCAAAAGCCAAGGCATCGCTTACCGCAGTTGAGAAGCGCACCATGGCAGGAGAGCCGACCTCTCGCGCGAGCTCCTCCAGCGCGTCCCCACGCCCACGCACCCCCATGCGCCACGACAGAATCGCATCCGACATCATCCGAGCGAGTGGCGTGTCATAGCGATCGCAATACAGCTCGAGGGAGGCATCAAAAGAGAGACCAGCCGAGATGCCGAGCGTCACGATGTCAAGAAACGCCGGCATGTCGCGCGTGGCGCTTTTCTTGCGCTCACGCTCCTCCCTGCGTGCACCCAACCCGAGGTCGAATCCCTTGCCCCATGCCAGGTGCGACACCGAGAGGCGCGGAGGTGCCCACGAAACCGATCGCGCATCGCCCGTGAGAAACCACGTGAACCCAAATCCCCCCAGTCCAGCACAAACCGCCACGATTGCATCCATCACATCACCCCCTTCAGAATCGAGCGAATCAGCATGAGGGCGAAGCCATCCATGACCGCCCCGACAAGCAGGCACACGATGCCAGGTACGCTGTGCAGCCCCTGCCTGAAGTCGGGCGAGATGAGCGAGAGCAGCACGACCAGCGCGACTGGTAGCACGCACACGATGCGTACCGAGAGACGCACCTGGGCAGTCTTGACCGAGAGCATCCGCTGGAACTCTCCCTGCTGCTCCACGAGCAGGGCCGAGCGCTGAAAGAGTTCGCGCAGCGGGCTGCCCGTCCTCTGAGAAATGGCGAGGGCTGTCGCCATGAGCTGTGCGCCGGGCGCATCGAGCTCATCGGAAAGCCGTCCCAGCGCCTCCTCTGCCGACATGCCGCAGCGCAGCCTGAGCGAAGCGCGGACGAACGCCTGGGAGGCGCAACCCTCCTCGTGCAGGCCGACGTAATCGATCGCCTGCATGAGCGTCTGTCCCGAGCCCATGGCTGTCGCAAGCGTCCTCAACACCCCCGGCATCTGCTCCGCCAGCTCACGCCGCTCGGCTCGCTCCTGTTGGGCCGCTCTCAGCGGATAGGCCACCACCACAAGCGGGGCTGCTGCAATCGCAACGAAAAGAGATTGCGCAAAGACGCCGACAAGTACGCAGGATGCAAACGATCCAAGTACGAGCAAGGTCGCACGCTCCCCCTCATCAAGCTCGATGCCTACGCGACCGAGTGGCCCAGCCAACTCCTGCACGGCAAGCCGAAACGAGTCCCTGCGAAGAAGTGCTGTACAGACCTGTGACGAAGACATGATCGCAAGTCCGCGACGCGCCACATGTGCCATCGCACGCGCACGGACTTCAAGCCTCGCTTCATCTTGCGTAGCAGAGCCAAGCAATGTCCATGTGGCGACGCTTACAAGAATCGCAATCGAAAGGCTCACGAAGGCATCCATCCGCGCACCTCTTCCTCGTCCAGACGTCCCTCCCTGATCGAGCGCCGCACGAACGAGGGCTCGTTCACCAGATGCCACGTTCGCGTCCCCTCGTCGAATCGCACGCACTCGCGCAACTCGACCCCGCCGCGCTCGCCACGCCCGACCTCGCAGAGCGTCGTGATGAGGCGCGTACCATCCGCAAAGCGGTGCGACATCACGATGAGGTCGAGCGCCGAGGCAATCTGCTGCTCGATGATTTCAGTGGGCAGGTCCATACCGAAGCGCGACATCAGCACCAGACGAGGCACGACTTCCTCCGTCTCGCCGGCATGGAGGGTCGTGAGCGATCCGTCGTGGCCCGTGTTCATAGCCTGGAGCATGTCGACCGCCTCCTCGCCGCGAACCTCCCCCACCACGATGCGATCGGGTCGCATGCGCAGGGCATTCTTGACGAGGTCACGGATGGTCACCTCACCAGTCCCCTCGATCGAGGCGTCCCGCGACTCGAGCCGCACGACGTTTGGGTGCGTGTCGAAGCGCAGCTCGGCCGAGTCCTCGATGGTCACGATGCGTTCCCGCTCGTCAATCTCGCACGAGAGCGCATTGAGCAGCGTCGTCTTGCCCGAGCCAGTCCCGCCTGCCACGGCAATGTCCTGGCGCGTGCGGACCGCCCACGTGAGCAGCGTCGCGTACCACGCCGGAATTGACCCCAGCTCTACCAGACGCGCAAGCGAGGTGATGCGATTCGAGAACTTGCGAATGGTCATGGCGGGACCGTCGATGGCGATGGGTGCAGCGACGGCGTTCACGCGATCGCCGTTGGCGAGGCGGGCGTTGACGATGGGGCTAGCCTTGTCGAGCCTCCTGCCCAGAGGTGCGAGAATGCGGTCGATGACGAGCATGATCTGTTCGGCGGTGTCAAAGACGCGCTCCGCGGCAAAGAGCTCGCCGCCCCGTTCATAAAAGAGCTTGTCACAGCCGTTGACCATGACCTCGGTAATGGTCGGGTCTTCGAGCAGCGGTTGCAGCGGGCCCAAGCCGCACACCTCGTCGAGCACCTGCCGCACCACGAGTTCGCGGTCCTCGGGTACCAGGTCATGGTAGTCGCCCGTGTTCAGGACGGTATGGCAGGCCACACCAATCTCAGCCCGCGCCGCATCGATGTGGTCGTTCATTGCCATGGCTGCGACGGCCGAGAGACCCAGGCTGTCCACCAAATCGGCCTTGAGTCGCTCCCGTGCACGCGCAAGCTCGGCCGATCCCGAATCCACAACCATGCGCGACTGCTCTAGCTCCTGCACCCGTACGCGCTCGAGGACCGACATCCTATACCGCCTCCTTCACGCGACCGAAGGTCCAGATGCTGCGCTGCTGCCGCTGCTCGAGCAGACGTCGTGCTTGGGGGACGTCAGGCAGACGGCCTAGCTCGTTAAGAAGCTTTGCCAGCGACTCGGCAGACGACTCGGCGAACTTCGAACCCAACTCAAAGAGGTCCTGCACCTTGCCCTCTCCCAGACAGTCAGCCACCTCCACGCCACCGTCGAGCACGCGAAGCGGACGCGCCGTCTCAAGACCCACCTCGCCGCGGTCAATAGTCGGCTCCTTGCGGCCCCTCCGCCCGCACCTGTTTGCGAGACGCGCGATCCGCGTGCGAGCCACGCCCAAACGAACGGCAAGGTTTCCAAGTCGAGCCTGAGCCGCCGCCGAGCCATGACGCCCATCCACCACGAGAACGAGTCGGTCACACTGCTGCACCGCTTGGGCCACCGCATCGGTAATTGCCGTGGAAGTGTCCACCAGCACGAGGTCGCTCCGATGAGAGAGCGTCTCGAGCAAGCGCTCGGTCTGCGGACACACGACATCTGCCATCTCGGGACGCGCGCATGGCCCCCATATAAAGACGCGATCGGCCGCTGGGCGTCCACAGGCATAGAGCTCGTCAGCTGTCGGGGGGTTCTCGAGCGAGAGAGCGCCGAGGTCAGCCGCGCCGTCCATACCGAAACAGCTATAGAGGTTCCCGCATGACAGATCCAAGTCAAGCGCCGCCACTCGCATACCCCACGACGCGGCTGCCGTCGCCATCGCGGCTACGACGGAGGTCTTGCCCACGCCACCTCTGCCGGATACGAGTACGATAACAGGAGCTGAGGACCCCACAAGCTGTCGCGGCAAGCGCTTTGGCGCGGCGGGCGGCACCTGGGCGCCCACATCTCGAGAGCCTACCTCGGCAGACGACCCTACCCGACTCCGACTAGGAAGGCGCGTGGTTTCGGTCCTTCCTTGCGAAACGCCCTCGACCGTGGGTAGCGCCTGCAAAGCCGCACGATGTTCGGGCGAGAGGCATCCCATGATCAACGTCGGCACCTCCTCATCAGGGAGAAGAGGCTCGTCAAGTCCGTCCGCCAGATCCTCGCCCCCGATTGACGAGTCCAGCACGACACTTGCCCCGAGCATCTGAGCCCTGCGCGCATATGCTTCCTCCGGATGCGACACCACGATCGCAACCTCAGACGCTCCACGGTCACGCACGAGTGCCGCCGCAACGTTGAGCGTCGATGCACCATCCTCAAGCGGACCTACCGCCACATGGATGCCTGGTGCCGCATCGCGTGCCCAGGAGCGCAACTCGCCAGCCGAATCCACAAAGAGCACGTTCGAGTCAGGCGCATACCGCTGTACCGCCCTCCTCACCTCATCTCGGGCCGACTCCTTCGCCAGACAAGCCCACATGCGTGTCATCTCACTCGTCCTTTCCCTCAACCGTGTCCTCGCTCGTGCCCTTGCCCGCACTCTCGCCCGAGTCTTGGGCCGAACCTTCCTCGCGATTCTTCTGCGCCGGCGGCACAGACGTCTTCGTTTCCTCCGCACTAGTTGCCAGCTCCCGCACGTCATCGGCAGGCACCACGAGCCGCAGATCTCCCGATGCGCTCGCTGCAAGTACTGTTGGGACGTCCTTGGCCGTGACGGCGATGGTGAGGCTTCCCCTACCCATGGAGTTGCCGGTTCCTGGCACCGCGAGCACCGTAGCGTCACCGCCAATGAGTTCGGCCGAACCCTCCGTGGCGCGATAGGTGACCACGTGGGTTCCCACGGCAATGCCATACGTGACGCCGAGCTTCTCCGTGATGGGAATGGACACCGCCACATGCCCCGCAGGTATCTCGGCCATCTCTCCCGGATCGCGGAAGTTCAGGCTTGTGAGCGGAGCCCCGGCGCACGCAGGCACGCTCACCTCACGTCCCACCACCTCGTCTACGCTCGTCTGAGCTCCTTCAGGCGCTAACGACGAGAGCCACTCACGCGTCTCCACGTCTACCATGGACACCACTTCCCCAGCCTCAATCGTCCTTGTCGCCACAACGAGAGAGACAACCTCACCCCCATAGCGACGCATTGCCTCCGTGCTGGCCCGCGCGACTTCCTCGCGCACGCTGCCCACGTATGCCGCGCAAATCGCGACGGCAAAAAGGGCACAGGCAAGCGAAATGACGACCCTTGGGCGCTTGGACATGACAACACCTCCGCGTAGACGAGACTTCTTCACGACCCGTGTAGGCCGTATGACCATTGTGTGGCGGTATAGACGAGATGCTTGCGAGTCCTTTGGCCCAGGTGACACGAAGTTTGCGCATATTTCGCAGCAATTGAGCGAAAAACGACGTTTTCGCAGGTAGACAAATCGAAGATTTCGCGCGCAAAACCTTGGAAGTAGGCTTCTAGCGCCAAAATTCGTAGCGTTTTCGCAGGAAAGCACCAATGCGTATACACACGCATTCCCGAAAACGAGTTTTCAACAGCCGATGACCACGATCCCGCTGTGGGAAAGTGGTCATCGGCTATACTTGGCGCTTAGGCACTGCTGAAGGAGATGGCATGCAGGAAATAGGCAAGACATTTCGTGGCTGGATACTGTCTCAGCGACCGGTCGACCACACACCAACGGCACTCGATGACAACCACATAATCATCGAGGCAAAGGGCGCACGCGCAGAAGTCACCTTCTACGACTTCGGTGAAGAATCCGAAATCGTCGAGTTTCTTATCATTCGAGCACACGAGAACGAACCGTTCTTCTTTCTGCACTTCGCCCTCGATGACATGTCTAGGGCACAGGAGCTCTTTGGCCAGCTAGCCGAGGCGCTTGCAGAAGAGGAGGCCCGCACAACGACACACGTCCTCCTCTGCTGCACCTCTGCCCTCACAACCTCGCTCTTTGCCGCAAAGATGGCCGAGGCAGCGCGTACGCTTTCGCTCGACTACGAGTTCAGTGCCCTACCTGTTGAGCGCGCTATGGCCGAGGCTGACGACTATGCTGTCGTACTGCTCGCACCTCAAGTCGCGAACCTGCGCACCCAGATGAAGAAGCTCCATCCAAACGTGGTTGTATTTGAGATACCTGCGAAGGTGTTTGGCAGCTACGATGCCGGCACCGCACTTAGGCTTGTGCTCCATGCCCTGCGCGATGCCCCGGACAATGCCAAATCCATCGCGACGCTGCGCGCCGTGCGTGATCTCTCCGACGATCGTCGCGTGCTCATCATCACGCTCTTCTACATGCGCGACCACTTCAGGCTCGGCTATCGCCTCTACGAAAGCGGAGTGGGCATTACGCAGGGGGCAGTCCGAAAGCCCGAGCTCGACTTCCGCGACATCGACGACCTCATCGACACGCTCGTCCTGCACGACATCGAGGTCAGCAAACTCGATGCTATAGGCATCGCGGTCCCCGGCGTCACCTACCGAGGCACGGTCACGCTCTCGAACGCATCGGTCGAGAGCTACGACCTCGGCCTTCACCTCACGCGTCGCCTCGGCATCCCCGTCTACGTCGACAACAACTGCAACGCCGCGGCTGTAGGCTGTTACGTAAGCCAGAACGAAGTCGAAAACCTTGTCTTTTATCGTCACGCGTTCGGCCACGAGGCTGGGGGCTTCGGCACCGTCATTGACGGCACGCTGCTCAAGGGCAGATTCAACCTCGCCGGTGAGCCCAAGTACTTCGAGCACAGCTTTGACCTCGCGATGAGCTACGGCGATGCCCTGTGGAGCGCCGATGGCATGCACGAGCTGGCGCTCAACGTCGTCTCGGCGTGCATGGCCCTCATCGCACCCGATGCCGTCTAGTGTATCTGGGCGAGCTGGCGATGGCTCTGCAGAAGTTGCGTAACCCACACTACCGCTCACTCGGCGTGGCCGCGTGTACCCTTCCATAGGAAGCGAGGACTTGTTTTGGACGCAAAATCGCTTAAGGCGCTCATACGTGGCTTCTTCAACGTCAGCGAAGGACGCGCGCGCTACAAGACCATACGAAAGCGCATTGTCGAGAGCGCCGTCATCGACGGCATCCACGTATGCCAGCTCATCGCGGCCATGCTCATCGCATCAATCGGACTCAACATGGACTCTACCGAGGCTGTCATAGGTGCCATGCTCATCTGCCCGCTCATGGGCTCGGTGCTCGCGATTGCATACTCCGTGGCATCCGTGGACACGGGATTCCTGCACGAGTCCTTGGTGGGCCTTGTGGTGCAAGTGGCAGTATGCCTCGCCACCTCCACGCTCTATTTCGTGATTTCCCCCCTCGCAAATACCACGAGCGCACTGCTCACGAACTCCAGCGCGACCATCTGGGACGTAATCATCGCATTTGTGGGCGGTTTCGCCGGAGCCCTCGGCAACTCGCGCAAACAAGAACCCGCCACGTTGCTTGCAGGCGTCGCCGTCGCCACGGCTCTCATGCCGCCCCTCTGCGCTGCAGGTTATGGGCTTGCGGCAAGAGACCTCGTCTTCACGGCAGCCGGCCTTTACGAGTTCCTCATCAACGTCGTCTTCATCGCATTTGGCGCGCATATCGTGTTTGTGCTGTTGCGCGTACCCCTTCAGGCTGACGTCGACGGCGACGGCATCGTCTCGGCCGACGAGCAGGCCGAGGCACTCGTACGCTCGCATTCCATGCGTCGCGGCCTTGTCATAGGGTCTCTGCTCTTCGCAGTTCCGTGCCTGTTCTTTTCGGTGAGAGTCGTACAGCAGGCGATGGAGACCAACGGCACGGTATTTGAGGCCGTCGATGCCTACGACACCGAGATGACCACTTACGAACTACAGGTGCTCTGCCCCGACATCGTGAGCTACCGCATCGGAGAGGAGGACGCATACGATCTCGAGGAGCACAAGCTCGTCCGCAGCATCGTGGCCACCATCGAGACACCCAAGGAACTTGACGAGCGCAAGCGCAAAAGCATAGAGCGGCTCATTCGCCTACACGTCGAGGAACTCGACCACGTGACGTTCGAGGTTGAGTCCGAAACGCAAGCCTCCCCTTCAGCAAAGAAGTAATGGCCACTACCCAGAAGTCGACGGCGGAGTGACGCCGAGATGCTCAAAGGCCGCAAGAGTTGCCTGGCGGCCCTGGGGCGTTCGTACCATGAGTCCGCGCTGCAGCAAGTAGGGCTCATACACGTCCTCCAGGGTCGAGGGGTCCTCGGCCACGGCACTCGCAATCGTCGTCAGCCCCACAGGACGGCCCCTGAACGTCTGTGTAAGTGCCGTCAGTATCTTTACGTCCATCCAGTCGAGACCAATCTCGTCTATCTCAAAGAATGACAAGGCCTCGGCGGCGACCTCCCACGTGACCTTACCTCCAGCACGGACCTGTGCGTAGTCACGCACACGCTTGAGCAGGCGATTTGCCAGGCGAGGAGTACCTCTGCTGCGCGAGGCTATCTCTGCAGAGGCTTCCTCGTCGAGCTCGACTCCCAAGATGCGTGCCGAGCGCATCACGATGCGCGCTAGCTCATCCACCGAGTAGTAGTCGAGGCGATACGATATGCCGAATCGGTCACGCAGGGGACCAGTGAGCAAGCCTGTACGCGTCGTCGCCCCCACGAGCGTGAAGCGCGGCACATCGAGGCGGATGGAGCGCGCTGCCGGTCCCTTGCCGATAACGATATCGAGATAGAAGTCCTCCATGGCGGGATAGAGCACTTCCTCGACCTGATGGTTGAGCCTGTGGATCTCGTCCACAAAGAGCACGTCACCCTCCTCGAGGTTGGTAAGGATGGCTGCAAGGTCACCCGTGCGCTCGATGGCCGGACCCGAGGTCGCCCGCATGTGCGCCCCCATCTCGTTCGCGACGATACCCGCAAGGGTCGTCTTGCCCAAACCTGGAGGCCCCGAGAATATCACGTGGTCAAGTGACTCCTTACGTCCGCGAGCAGCCTGTATGAGCACGCGGAGGTTCGCACACACCCGCTCCTGCCCCAGATAGTCATCAAGCGTCTGAGGCCGGAGGCTACGATCCACCTCCAAATCCTCGCCCGTAAGCTCGCCTGTCACAGCCCGCTGCCGAGCCCGCGCTGGCCCTCCCGAGGCATTCGTCGCCGCAGCTGCAAACAAATCCCCTGCATCCGCTTCCCACATGGCCTACCCCCTACCGCCTATACGCCTGAGTGCGTATCCCAACGCTGCCTCGGTGCCGAGCGCCCCAGCCCCCCTGTGGCCCTCAAGGGCAAGCTGCGCCTCCTTCTGCGTGAATCCCATGGAGAGTAGTGCCTCATACGCATCGGCATCAACGGACCCCTCATTACCCGTGTCCTCCACCTCAGCCGATGACGGGGCGGCGATGAGCTTGCTCAGCACCACGTCCTTGGCAAACACGTCCGCGAGCTCGATGAGCAAACGCGACGCGGTCTTTTTCCCCACGCCAGGCACCTTCGCCATGCGAGTGACGCTCTGGTCGGCCACCACACCGGCTAGCGCCTGCGGCGAGAACGTGGAGAGCACCGACAAGGCCAGCTTGGGGCCAACACCCGATATATGCGTGAGGCGGTCAAAGAGAGAGCGTTCCTCCCCAGAGGCAAATCCGTACAAATCGATGGCCCCCTCTCGCACCACAAGTCGCGTAAGCAACGTCACGCCAGGACTACCGACGGAGGGCAATGAGGAGGCAGTCGTGGCAGAGATGCCCATCAGATAACCGACACCGCTGACATCGAGAACCGCGATACCTGGCGAAAGCTCGACAAGCCTTCCGGTCAACGAAACGATCATGCGGTGGACCTCCTGCTCTGCCTTAGGCGTGTCGCCGGGTTCTGTCCGTGGGGGGATGTGCCTCGATGTGCCGCCGTCGCAGCCGCCGTGACCTCGCGGGCTGCGGCACGATCGGCAGCATCCTGGGCCAGCTCCTGGTCGAGCATCTGTGCTGACGCATGGTCTCGCGTAATCGCACGCGTCCGCACGAGATTCGCGTGGTAAACGGCACAGGCGAGGGCATCTGCGCAGTGGTCGGGCCGGGGGTCATGATCGAGGGCAAGAACGTTGCGCACCATGTATATCACCTGACGCTTGTCAGCCGAACCCGTCCCGACGATGGCCTGCTTGATCTGCATGGGCGTGTATTCGCCGACCTCGAGTCCCGCCTGGGCACCCGCCACGATGGCGACCCCTCGTGCTTGAGCCGTCGCCATGGCCGATCGGACGTTCTCGCCAAAGAACACCTTCTCGATGGCGAGTTGCGTGGGACCAAATCGGTCGATGACTTCACTGAGCTGGGAAAAAATCGCACCGAGACGCTCGGCAAGGGGTTGGGAGGCCGTCGTGGTCACGCAACCATAAGCACGCGCACGACACAACGAACCCCGCGTCTCCACGATGCCCCAACCCGTATGCGCAAGCCCTGGATCGATGCCCAATATGACCATGCCGCCTCCCGTAGCACAAAAAAGAACGTGCGTTCTAGGATAGCACACGGCTGGGAAAAAGGCGAGACGTCATTCGTGGCAGAGCGGCGAGGTTCGCACCGTCGGGCGCTCGGTCACTTCGGGTGGCATGGTGAGCGTGAACGTGCAGGTGCTGTCACCCTGCGCGGCGATGAGTATCTGCGCGCGCCACATGTCACGTTCATACACAGGCACATGCGCGACCGGCTCCAATCCCTCCCCCTCATGGGTCGGATGTATCTCGAAATCTCCGATTGTCGCTCCCAAGGGGGCCATGATGTAAATGGTGTCCACGCTGTCACCACGATTCTGCTTGAGCGGGTTGGAGCCATACACGTAAATTGGCGCCGACCATGCCTCATCCTCGGAGATGTTGTTGACGAAGTGCGCCGTGACGTGATACGTGGTCGTGCCATCCTCATTGCGAACGCCATCGTCCATCTCCGTGCGAATATCGAGGTACCACGAGATCTTTGACCAAGTGTTGTCGTTGGCGTAGACACCTAGCTCCGGCTTCATGATGTCGTCTTGTATCTTTCCCGAAATGCCAACGCTCTCGACGAACGCCTGCTCCTGACCGTCCGCCATCCATACCTGCAAACGATGATCAGCACCCGACCTCGTGACCGTCTCGAGGAATTGCTCGAAGTCCACGTTGCCTAGGCTCTCGAGCAACTTGTCAGCAGCACGGTTCGCTACATCGGTAAAGAACGCGTCCTCCTCTGCGTTACCCGCATCATCACCGTCGTAACCATACCGCCAGTACACGTTGCTCAGCAGCTCGAAAGCGGCGTTTTCGCCATTGACCTCGGTGCCGTCCTCAGCGATGATGCCGCCCGTAAGGCCAAGCATACGCTGCACAAAGATGGGATCCAAGCCAAAGACGCCGTCCACACGCTCGTCGTACGCGCCAGTCCAGAAGTCACGGATGATCTCTCCGGAGCGTCTGAAGTTTGGCGTGAACGTAGGCGCGGCTGCATCGCTCGCTATCGCGTCGAAATACGCCGCATACTCTTCATCGGAGACACCCGCACGAACTCCTTTGTCGACCGCGGCCTCCTTGAGACCATAAATGGTCGAGAAATCGCTGAGCTCGATATTTCCGTCTGTAATCTTCAGGACGCCAATCGAGCCGGGAAAGCCTCCGCCGGAGCGAATCTCGCTGTTCGTCTGCGCGAGCAGAATGTAGTTACGCGTCTGCCCCTCGTCACCGAGCATACGTAGGAGCATCGAAAAGAGGCCGTCCGCATCGGCGAGCAACGTGCTCGCCTCTCCGAGGGGATCACGCAGCTTGTCGATCACATCGTTGACCTGCCCAACAGAACCCGTGGGAAGGTTCGCCATCGTACCCGCATCCTCCACGATGACAGGTGCCGCTGACACAACCGCCTCGCGCATGCGTTTGACGATCTCAGTGTTGATGCGACCGCCCTGCATCAGGTCAGCAAAGCGAATTCCGCCCAGTCCGTCAACGAGTGGCATGAGCGCGCGATCCGAGAGGTCGTCGGCGCATGCCACAATCGTCTTAACGTTGGAGACGTCAGTCCCCACGATGGGCAGGCCTTCGGCAATGGACCAGATGGGTGACGATATCTCTTTCTGCATGTCGGCAATATCGGTATCGATGATGGCCGCCGTAGACCGAAGCGATTCTTCGTTGCCCTGAAAAAAAGAGTCTTTGAGCGTCGAAGCCTGCAACCTTACGTTCTCGGCCATGCCCTGCACGCGCTTGGCGGACTGAAAGAGCACAAGACCGCCGATTCCCCCAACGATGATGATGACGGCAAGCAGGATGCCGGCGATTGAGAGCAGGCGACGCGTACGAGGATTCATCCCTCCGATCTCGGCTTCCTCCAGCCCCTCTTCTGCAGAATCCGCAGGGGCAAAGATCTCAAGCGGTGGAGCAGGAGAATCAAACGCGTGGGGACCAGTGCCATCCGGATCCACAAACAGGCCCATTTCGTCTTCGGTATAACCCTCCGGCGGCATGTTGCCGGTCTGATTGTCTGGCATACGAACCCCCATCGTCACTCACTGTGCGCAAATCAAAACCATACCACAATTTCAAGACAAGCCCCGCAACAGCGAGGCCTCAAAGAAAGAGGTCATACTCGCGAAACGATAGCGCCCGCAGGAGTCTGCAGACGCCCTGCTAGTTCTCAGAAAAGGGACTCCCCCACGTGAGGGGTCCGAAGGGCACGTCACCACCCACACCACCGGAGAAGCTGCCCTCCTGCAGGATATCGTGCAAGAGGCCCAGCAACTCCCCTACCTGCCGCTGAGGTGCATCGCTGTCGGTCGTCGTGTCAATGGCCTCCGCGAGCTCCTCTTGCATTCTCTCGAGCATCGAGGCGACCTGGGCGGAAAGCTGGTCTTGGACATTGTCGTTTTGCGCAGGTCCCTCCGAGGGAAGCTCCGCATCCGGGCCGATACTGGCAGCAAGCTCGCTCAGAAGGTCAACGTTTGGCAAACGGGACTCTTCTTCACGCACATGGTCATGCCATGCCACGCCCAACGGAACGCGAGCCTCACGCACCGTGCGTGACGACACGGCAATGCAGGGCGGCAGAGCCAAACGGGCGAACTCGCGTCTTGCGAGTGACCTCACGATATTTGTGCAGATCTCCTCACAGCCCTGACGAGCGGCAACGTCGGTGAGCGAGCGCTCCCACTCAATGTGCGTGGCCAAGACCACGTCAATGCGACGCAGCTTACCTTCGGGCGTTGTTTCCACCTCGTCTAAGCCCTCTATGAGGGGAACGTCATACGAGGCAATGGATGCCGCCTCGATGATAGGGGAAATGGTATTGCGCAGATGAGCCAGCTCGATGACGTCGCTGCGGTACACGTCGCCCAATGGTGCCAGTGCAGCTGCATTACACGTGGAAGGCTCTGCCTCCAAGGCGAGGAAGGTCTTGTCGATGGCAGAGAGTGGCACCGCATCAAGCTCGCGGGCAAGGGCCGCAAGTCGCACCTGAGCAAAATCGTGCCAAACGTCCTTATCGACTTTGAAGGGTGAAGGTCTGGTTCCAGTCGCATTCGCACCAGTGCACAGCGGTGCCTGTAGGTCGATATGCAGGGCATGTGCCATCCGTTCAGCCAGTCTCCTATGCTCCTCGTCCTGACTTTCGTCGACGAACGCATGCACATGAGTGGGTCCCAGAGAATCAGTGGCGAGCGCCGCCAAGACGCTCGAGTTGAGCCGTCCGTCCAACACGAGCGCGACTTCGCCCTGTCCCTGCTTGTGCAACTGATCCCGCAGACCAAGTGTCAGCGCCTCCCACAGGTGCAGCGAACGGTCGTAGATCTCAGGCTCCAAGAACTCTTGCGGCACATCCCGTCCATCGTCATCGATATCTGCCACGAGCAGGGCCTCTTCGAAGGCCGGAGCACATGCGACGAGCTCCCCCTTAGGCGTCAGAACGAAACTCGAACCGGTAAACACCTGCAGGTCATAGCCGCCCAAAGAGCCAACGCCCACGATCCAGGCGTCGAACGACCATGCCTCGTCACGAAACCTGCTCTCCAGCAAAGAGGCCCCCAACGCACTCGAGGAATCGTCAAGCGCGAAACCCTGATCTGGCACATAGAGAATCACATCAACGTCAGCTTCCTCGTCCTCGAGTGTCTGTAAATCGTCGTAGGTATAGGTAACGGCAAAACGCAGCCCACCGAACTCGAAAGTACCTTGCGTATGGAAATCACCTTCCTCGGCCATGCTACCCGTGAGCCACGACGCAAAGCACACAGGCGTGATGCCGCCATCACGAATCAGCAACGCCTCATGCGAGAAGGGAGTTCCCAACCTCTCACTCATCGCGACGGGAATGAGACACGCGCAAGCGAGCTTATGAGCCAACCTCTCCATCACCGTACCAAGATCAAGCGCAAATCCCTCGGAGCTGGCATGATCGGGAATGCACGGCCCCGTGAATGCCGCCATGGGCAGCAGCATGAGGTCAACCCCGTCCCTTGCCGCCTGCTGCGAGAGCTCCACGACACGCTTCGACGTAGCCTCGAAGTCGCCTGCCTGCGTGTTGATCTGTGCTATGGCCATCCTCATGAGTGACTCCTTACCATGGTTGTGAATCGCTGTCGGGACAGTGTCACACCCCTACATCAGCACCACGTCGCCCTCGCGTCCGATGACGTCACGAACCTCGGCGAGCATAAGCACGTTTCGTGCATCCACGCGTGTCGGAAGCGTGAGGCGCATGGCATCGCCCGTGTCCGCCCGTACGCAGAGCTCCACGATGTCCATTCCCTCGTAGCGCGAGAAGACCAGCCCCAGCCGTTCCATCCGTCCCCGACTCATGCCATGGGACGGCATCACGACTTCCATGACCTTGGGTTTGTTTGTGGCCTCCGAGAGTTCCAAGGCCTCCACCGCCGAGCAGATGACCTGGTTGCCCCGGTCGCTGCGCTCGAGCTTGCCCGTGACCTTTACAAAGATGTCACCCTCGCTCTCGCCGGTCTCGACGTTAACGTCACCGGCAAGCGTCGCGGCACACTGCTCGTAGAGATTGGGAAAGACGACACAACTGATCTCGCCTTCCATGTCTTCCAGCTGGACGATGGCCATGGCCTTGCCAGTCTTTGTGTTCTTCTTCGCGACGCCCGACACCATGCCTGCCAAGCGGATGGTCTTGCCCTCTTCGACACGCGGCACCGAGCTTGTCTGTCCCGTGCGTGGATCGACGACCTCGTCGCTCGCCTCAAGGTCGGAAATCTGGTAGTCGCGCGCCTGTGCGAGCGCATACTCGAAAGGCCCCAAGGGATGGTCCGAGACGTAGCGTCCGAGCACCTCCTTCTCCATCGCAAGCTTGATGGAGCGGTCCCACTCGACGCCGTCCGGTTTGGGCACGTCCTGGTCGAAGCCCGAACCCTCCACGGCGGCAAACATGTCAAAGAGCGACACCTGCCCAGAGGCGCGGTCGCGCTGACGCTTGGCCGCCGCGTCAAGGATGTTTTGCGGGTTGAGCTTGTCCACAAAGAACATCAGTTGGCGACGGGTGTAGCCAGTGGAATCGAACGCGCCGCTCTTGATAAGCGCCTCCACGACACGGCGATTCGCCACGCTCGTGTCGACACGCTCCACGAAGTCGTGAAGGTTCTTGAACGGTCCGCCCTTCTCGCGCTCGGCCATGATGGACTCGCCGACGCCCTCACCCACACCACGGATGCCCGCAAAGCCAAAGCGGATGCCCTCTGGCACGGCGGTGAAGTCCTTGCCGGACTCGTTGATGTCGGGTGGGAGGATGTCGATACCCTCGTGACGGCACGCGCTGAGGTAGTGAACGATCTTGTCCGTCTTGCCCATGTAGCTCGTCAGCACCGAGGCCATGTACTCGCGCGGATAGTAGGCCTTGAGCCAAGCCGTCTGCATGACGAGGATGGCATAGCCAGCTGAGTGGGACTTGTTGAATGCGTAGGAGGCGAACTCGAGAACGTCATCCCAAATCTTCTGAGCAATCTCGCGGGAGTAGCCGTTCTTGACCGCGCCGTTCATCCAATGGTCGTAGGTCGTCTCGTCAGAGCCATCCTCCCAATGAAAGACCGTGCTCGTAAGGAGCTTGATCTTTTTCTTTGCCACGGGCTTGCGGATACGCGAGTCGGACTCGCCTGCCGAGAAGCCACACATCTTCATCGAAATCTGCATGACCTGTTCCTGGTAGACCATGGTGCCATAGGTCTCCTCCAGGATGTCGGAAAGACGGTCGTCGTAGAAGGCAACCTGCTTGCGCCCGTTCATGCGGTCGATATAGTCGCTGACCATGCCCGCACCCAAGGGACCCGGACGATAGAGGGCGATGAGTGCGACCACGTGCTTGAACTCGCGCGGACGCATGCCCTTGATGGTGGCCGTCATGCCACCCGACTCAATCTGAAAGACGCCCGCCGTATGGCCGCGTGCCATGAGCCCAAAGAGCTTGGGGTCATCGAAAGGGATCTTGTCCACGTCGATGTCCACGCTCGTGGCCCCCGGCCTGAGCGTGGAGCGCACTGCCTCCGGGGCCGAGGCCGCAGCCTCAGGCGTGGCGTTGTTTGCCCGAATGTTGCGCAAGGCCTTGGTGATCACGGTAAGGGTCCGCAGGCCCAAGAAGTCCATCTTGAGCAGGCCCATGTCTGCCACGGAATGGCCCTCGTACTGCGTGATCTCGACGCCACCCTTGGTGTCGAGCTTGGTGGGCACGTGGTCGTTGACCGGCGTGGGAGCAATCAGGACGGCGCACGCGTGTACGCCCTCTCCGCGCGTGAGGCCCTCGATGGCGAGCGCCGAGTCGATGATGCGCCGATCGTCCGTGTCGTTGTTGTAGGCGTCGACGAAGTCCTGGCTGAACAGGTCCTCCTTGCCCTCGGTCTTGTGGAGCGTGAACTTGAGCTTGGCGGCGGGACTGGAAGAGACCATCTTTGAGAGACGCTGCGCCTTGTAGACCGGGAAGTCGAGGACGCGGGCGGCGTCGTTGATGGCGTTCTTTGCCTTAATCGTTGAGTAGGTGATGACGTGGCAGACTCGCTCGGCGCCATAGAGCTCGCGCACATGCTGCACGACCTCCAGGCGTCGCTCGTCGTCGAAGTCCATGTCGATATCGGGCATCTCGGAACGTTCGACAGAGAGGAATCGCTCAAACATCAGACCGTTCTCTAGCGGGTCGAAGGTCGTGATGTCCATGGCATAGGCAACGATGGCACCCGCCGCAGACCCGCGTCCGGGTCCCACGCCGATACCGTTCTGCTTCGCCCAGCGCACGTATTCCTGCACGATGAGGAAGTAGTCGGCAAAGCCTTTGGTGCAGATGACGTCGTACTCGTACTCGAAGCGTTCGCGGATGTCCACGCCGTTGATCGACTTGCCGTCCCAGTCGTCGCCATAGCGCATCGCCAGGCCAGCCTCGCACTCCGCGCGAAAGCGTTCCTCGCTCGTCTCGCCCGGGCGCAGGTCTGGGAACTTCGGAAGGAACATCGATGACCAATCGAGCTCGTAGTTGCACTTGGCCGCTATCTCCAAGGTGTTGTCGCAGGCCTCCGGGCACCAACCAAAGATTGAGCGCATCTCATCCTCGGACTTGAGGTAGAACTCCGAGCCATCCATACGCTTGCGATCAGGTTGGTCGATCTTTGAGTTCGTGCCGATGCAGGAGAGGGTATCCTGTACCGGGGCATCCTCGCGCTTGAGGTAGTGTACGTCGTTGGTGGCGACCACTTTGATGCCGAGCTTGTTCGCAAGCCGCACGAGTTGCTCAGAGAGCTTGCGATCGTCGTAGCCATTGCGGAATGTGAGGCCGTGATCCTGAATCTCGATGTAGAAGTCCTCGCCAAAGATGTCCTGAAAAATACGTGCCCACCGCTCGGCCTCAGCAAAGTTGCCATCGAGGATGTGCTGGGGGATGATGCCTTGGACACAGGCGCTCTGACAGATGATGCCCTCGTGGTACTCCCGCAGCATGTCGAGCGTGGTGCGCGGCTTGTAGTAGTACATCTCGTTGGCGGCCTTTGACATCATCTTCATGAGGTTGACGTACCCGTGCTCGTCCTTGGCAAGCAAGATCATGTGGTAACGGCGCTGCTTCGTGCCACGCTCGATCTGGTCGTCAGTGATGAAGTACGCCTCACAGCCAAAGATGGGCTTGATGAGGGGGGCGGGCTTGTTTGCCTTGACGGCTGCCAAGGCCTCGTCTTTGTTTGCCGCACCACCAGCCGCCTGCCAAGCGGCCACGTCACCCTCCCACTGGGCGTGCACGCAATCGTGCGGCTTTGCGTCAGGAGCGTCGGGGTCGGGCTCCGCGAGGTCCCAGTCCTTGGTGAAGCACTCCAAGTCATGCGACCACTGCTTGAAGTCGGCCTGGCCGGTGTTGTATCCCCTGCAGGCAAGGTCAAAGTTCGGCACGCCAAACATGTAGCCGTGGTCGGTGAGCGCCACGGCTGGCATCCCCAACTCAACGGCCCGCCCCACGAGGTCGTCGACGCGCGTGGCACCGTCGAGAATCGAGAAATCGGTATGGTTGTGCAGTTGTACGAATGCCATAGGCCGCGTCCTCTCCGTCGAGTGTCTGCACACCATGATACCCCACCTAAGCGGCGTTGGTATACACGCCTCCCGCATTGGGTGTGCTGCATGGGGATACTCCCTTTAGTGCATATGTCAAAAAGGGAGTATCCCCAAGCAGCACAAATGGCACGTAGTCATAAAAGTCAACGTTGCGGCATGCTAGAATTGACAGCGTCAAGGGGGCGAATTCATGAAGTCAATCCAAGGCAAGTTCGTGACGCTGAGCCTGGTGAGCATCCTGCTCTCCACCCTAGTCGTGGGTGGCTTTGGCATCTGGTTCACTGCCCGCACTCAGCGGGAAGCATCCGACCAGATACTCGCGCTTACATGCCGCGAAGAGGCAAACGAACTCGACATGCAGCTAAGCGGCATCGAGACCGCCGTGATGAGCAGCGCAGACCTGGTAGAGAACGGTCTCCCGTCGGTCGAGTCACTCTCAGACGATGAGTTTCTGGAATCCTATCTCGTCCACACCGAGGAAATGATGGCGAGCCTCGCTCGAAACACCTTCGGAGTCTGCACGTTCTACCTACGGCTCGATCCAAGTCTCTCCAAACCCTTAGCTGGTTTCTTGTATACGCGCCAAGACAGACACGAACAGTTCAGGCAAGAGAAACTGACCGACATCGAAGCCTTTGATTCTACCGACACCGAACGTGTGGGCTGGTTCTACCAACCGCGTGACGCAGGCAAACCCATATGGATGGATCCGTACTACAACAAGAATCTCGGCATCAATATGGTTTCCTTCGTCTCACCGCTTTATAAGGACAAGACCTTCGTTGGCGTCGTCGGCATAGACATCAACTTCAACGTCATCATGGGCATGGTGCGCAATATCAAGCCCTACAAATCCAGCAGGGCATTCCTCGTGTCGAAGGACGGTATCGTCCAGTTCCATCCTGACTTTGAGCAAGGCACATCGATCTCGGACAAATTACCAGAGCTCAAGCAAGTAGTAACGAATCTCAAACACATTACGCTTGGCGAGACTCCCCGGACAAGTACCTACACGATAAGCGGGGCAAAACGAAAGCTCACATATTGCCTGCTAAAGAACGGCATGGTGCTCATGCTGTCAGCCGACACATCCGAGATCAACGCCCCTGTATACAATCTCGTCCACATAGTCGCGGTCTTTGCCCTTGCGTTCTCGGCGGTGGCAGCGCTCGTGGTCGTGCAGGTGTCAAAACGGATCTCCAAACCGCTCGTCCAGCTCGTGGACGTCGCGGACAGAATCGCCAACGGCGACCTGGATGTGGAGCTCCCCGAGGCCGGTGACGACGAGGTGGGCATCCTCTCACGCAGCCTCGAGATAACGGTGGGCAGTCTTCGCTCCTACATCGGAGACATGAGCACCATAGCCTATCGGGATGCACTCACCTCAGTGAAGAACAAAGCCGCATATAACCAGGCAACCGCGCGCCTCGACGAGGAGCTGACATGCGGAGACGACAACTTCGGCTTGCTCGTCGTCGACATCAACGACCTAAAGATGATCAACGACGTATATGGGCACAGACACGGTGACGACTACCTGCGCACGTGCTGCCAGATGGTCTGCCACGTGTTCGAGCACAGCCCGGTGTTCCGCGTGGGCGGCGACGAGTTCGTGGTACTGCTCGAACACGGCGACCTCGAGGGAATCGACGAGTTGCTTGCCCAGCTCGAAGAGCGCATGGCACGCAGCATGGACGAACAGGAACCTTGGGAACGCGTGTCGATGGCCAAGGGGTTCGCACGCTCCCAAGACGGAGACACCAAAACCGAGGATGTCTTCCATCGTGCAGACGTCGCGATGTACTCGGACAAACGCCGTATGAAAGCCAAATAGTGGTCAGCACGTGCTACTCAAGGCCGCGCCTCTTCTCGCCGGTCTCCTGATAGTAACGGTCCTTTTCTTCGTACATGCGCTCGTCCGCAATCCTGCCGAGCTCGGATAGTGGCTCGTCTGGAAACTCATCACGACGCACGAAGCCATAGGAGGCGCTGAGCGGTATGCCGTTCTGGGCAGACCATAGCTCCAT
Organism: uncultured Actinomycetes bacterium; assembly: GCA_900318935.1. GTDB lineage: Bacteria > Actinomycetota > Coriobacteriia > Coriobacteriales > Atopobiaceae > RUG440. The sequence continues at coordinate 5,157 of ONMP01000034.1, read as the reverse complement.
GCCCTTTTCGAAGTCTTCAAAGAGCGTTCCCAGCTCGTCCTCCTCAGCTGAAATCAGCGCCACGAACTCGTCGCCACCTATTCGGTACAGCCTGCCCCTCTGGCCAAAGCTCTGCTCCATGCATTGTGCCGCACCACAGATCAGCCTATCTCCATCATCATGGCCCAAGGTGTCATTCACGGTCTTAAGCCCGTTGATGTCTATGGCAATATATACCAAGTCACCAAACGTCTGCTCCGACTCAGACTCGCTCACGTCCTGCTCATATGCACGACGATTCGCGAAGCCCGTCATGATATCGAGAACTGCATTCTCATGCTCCTCGACGATGTGCTCAGCCAGAGTCTTCTGGAGCCGCATGAAGCTGACACCGAGCACGAGCTGAAAGACGAAGAAGATGCAGAGGTTGATGAGCGAGCCCAAGGATCCAGCCACCGTTGCGGTCAGCCGTAGCATGAGGCAGTCCGCAATGGTGGCGGAAACGGCATACACCATCGGCTGCAGATAGAACGCCAGAGGCACGCACAGAGCAAACGTCATGAACACGGTGGGATCTATCGTCTGGTAGACCAAGGAATCAAGATACGTCACGCCCAGCGACCACGTGTAAAAACAGAGGCAGCACAACGGGTTCGCCACGTCGAGCAACCTGAATCGACGTTCGAGGTCGCGTCGCGCGTAGAGGCTCAACGCGATGTAGACAAGCGCGACGGAGAGCAGAGTCACGTAGAAGAGGCGGTATGTCGCTATGTTCTCGCCAAACAGGCTTGGGTCCACGACCGTGTACACAAGCATCAGGACTTCTAGGACAGCTATGATGGTCACGCTCGTCGCTGAAATCCGAAAAAACGAATCATAGATCGTCGCGGAAACCTCACGCTTCATCATGTACCCCCACGAATCCGCCTCACCTCGGCGCTCAATACTCCCAGCGCGCGATGACACCGGTCTCCACACAGATAAACGCGCAGCTTACCCCCGCGAAACCCCGCGCGAGAAGCACGTCCGCGTACAGTCTCGCCTGCCGTTCGTGACGCTCGTACACCTCGTCCTCGGTGAGGTCCAAATCTCCCGTCTTGTAGTCTACCACCAGCGCATGCCCCGCACATGACGTACCCTCCGTACACAGCAGGTCGATGGCACCTTCCAGATATGCGCCGTGAACAGAGTCAGGCGCCGCCACAAAGAAGGGCACCTCGGCACGGCACAACGCATACCCCTGCGCCTCGCACCTAAGCTCGCTCGTCTCCCAGCATGCCACCGCTGCACGTAGACGTGTGACCTGCCGCTTGGAGAGGTGCCACGTCCGCGCAAGTGCCTCTAGACGGGCGGGATCGTGAAGCTGTCCCGTCTCCACCATGGTCTGCGCAAGCTCATGAAAAGCCGAACCAAGCGAAGTAGCCTTATCCGAGTCTCGAGTATAGGCACTACCCTCGGCCTCTGCTTCGCGCTGGGCCTCTGATAGCGGCTCCTCTCCCAATCCGTGTGCAGCGCGCTCGGCGGCCAACTCTTCTGCGCGTAGCGAAGAGTAGCTATACACACCCTCACGCTCGCGCCAGCCGTAAGCCGCGACCTGCCGACGCTCCATGTCGTAGAGCTCGAAGCTTGTCGGAGAGGCGATGTCAGAATCATCGGCCGAGGCGTCAGTCCCCAACAATGGGATGAGCGATGCCGCCTCGGGAAGCTCTCCATCAAAGCCTGCGAGCGTGCCGCGCGAGAAAGCCCGCCACGGGTCATCCTTGTTCTCTCCTCGCACCAGTTCAACAACACGCGCAACACCTGGAGTCACATCCATCCGATGACGCACGATGGCCGTTCCCCCCATACCGTCGTCCACACGATCCTCGCACTCGATGCCTAGCTCAGGCTCTATGTCCACCGTGCTCTCGCCCGCAGCGAGCTCGTCCATGTCGGCAAACGCCCCCAGCATCCCCATGGCAAGGTCGGAGCGCAACCACTCCTTCTCGGCAACGGGCAGCCCCACAACCAAGGCCTCTTCGGCGCGCGTAAGGGCCACATAGAGCAGGCGCGCCTTCTCCGCCGCCTGTGCTCGAATCTCCGCATCATTGAGCCATGCCGCCCACTCCGACACGTTCGAGCAGGAGCGCACGTCATCAGGCGATCCTACATTGCTGTGGTATTTCTTGAAGGAGTCCGAGTCCGCAGCGTTCGGCTTCAGGCACACCACCCGCCGATCCTCGACCTTACCGACCGCAAGCCTTCCCTTAGCCTCGGCTTTGCCCCAGCACTCCGCGACGGCCGTCACGCCGAACTGCAGGCCCTTCGACCCGTGAATCGTCATGACCCGCACCGCATCGATATCATCACCAGCCAAGCTCTTTGGCGTGAGCTTCGCCACCGCTAGCCACTGATCAAACTCCTCGGCCGCTCTCGCCACGCCCAGCTCGAGGCTGCTCGTTAGCTCGCGCACATACCGTACTGCCGCCAGCACGTTAGCGGCCACTGCGAGACCGTCGGTGCCCTGCCGCTCCAAGCGTGCGAGCCAGCCACTCTCCTCGATGGCAGCCTGACAGACGTCCGCAAGCTCCCAACGACCCAAGCGAGAGAACGCGCGCGACAGCACCTCATGCGCTGCGACGAGCCTGGCAGACGGACGTGCGTCACCGTAGAGTTCGAGGCACCCACTCACGAAACACTGTTCCAACGTACGCTTCGTCGGCGCGTCGAGCACGTCCTGCCGACGCGTTCCCAAGAGGCAGAAGTCGTCAGCGTCCAAACGGAACATATCACTGGAGAGGACGCGGAAGAGTCCCTCTTCGGTGTCGCGCGGATTTGCGAAGGTATGCAGCAAAGCCTGCACCACCCCGACCTCGTTCGTGGATGTGAAGGAAGATCCGCCTGTGACCACCGCCTGTAGCCCGCGTGCCCTCAACGCGTCCAGATAGAGGCTCACCTTGCTCGTGGCACCCAGCAAGAGGGCCATGCTTCCCACAGGCTGGCCAGCATGGGCTAGCTGCGCCATGCGATCCGCCAGCTGCGCCGCGAGCGTCGCGCTCGTGAGCGAGGCCGTACCACCCGTAGCCACCTCCAAGAACACGCGCGGCGGCTCGACGCCTTCCTCGACACGCGCTACGTAGCCGCTTTTGCGACCCGCGTTGCCCGCCAGCTTGAGGAAGTCGTCCAAGAGTCCCGCATCCCCGCACACCCGCTCCACGAGGGCGAGCACATGATGGTCGCTGCGATAGTTGACGTCCATCTGCACGTGATGGCGTTTATCCAAACCTGTCCCACGTGCGCGGAACACCTCGACGTCACCGCCTCGGAAGCGATAGATGGCTTGTTGAGCGTCGCCCACCGTGGTGAGGTGACAGGCATCCTCACCCGAGAGCATCGAAATGAGACGCAGTTGCTTCTCGTCAGTGTCCTGGAACTCATCGATCATCACGAGCTTGAAGCGACCTTCGTAGTCACGCGCGACCTGCGCATTCGTCTGGACGGCGCGCAGGGCAAGCTCGACAAGGTCGTTGTTGTCCAGATAGGAACGCTCGTGCTTGAGCTCCCCATAACGCATGTCCACACGGCGTGCCAACTCTATGAGCTGCGAGACGTACGTCTGCACGCGCTCGTAGTGGGCACACACCACTGCCTCGGCGAGCGCCTCCTTTGCATCGTCAGCAAGCGGCTTTAGGTCGCGCTTACGTAAGGCTGGGACCTTCAAACCTTCAAGCGCCTCGCATGCACGCTCGGCATTGCGCTTCCCCATCGGCAGGTTGCAGAACTCCCTGACGGCATCAAGCGCGGTGTCAACATCAACCGCTTGCCTGGCAGTGAGCTTCTGAGCCGCTAGAGCCTCGAGGCTGGCTTGCAGCCGTGCGACCACCGAGGATGTCTGGTTCGACTGTGGGCAGACGAGGTCGTCATATCCATGCACACACTTGCTGGCCTCGTCGCGCAGCTGTCGAATCATGCCCACAACCGAGCTATCCCCCTGCCCGCCCGTTCCCCATAGGGCGAACTCCCCAAAGAGATTCTTGAAAGACTCATCCCGCTGCGCCTCGGACAGCACGTCATCGAGCGCGCGAGCGAGAAGCGCCTCTGCCACGCTGCCCTCGCACACCTCGAAGCTGGCGTCGATGCCTAGCTCCACTCCATGGCGCTTGAGGATGCGCGAGCACATGCCGTGAATGGTCGAGATCCAGGCACCGTCCACGCGAAGCGACTCTTCCCGCAAGTAGGGGTCCTCTTCCCCAGCCCGTCGTAGGGCTGCGCGCACTCGGTCCTTGATCTCAAGTGCGGCGGCCTTGGTGAAGGTGATGACGAGCGCCTCGTCGATAGAGTCGAGGTAGCGCCCCCCATCCGGTGCCGAGCCTTGCGAGAGGGCGTGCACGAGACGCGCCGTGAGCGTGAATGTCTTGCCCGAGCCAGCGCCCGCCGCCACAAACAAGGGCTCGTCGAGCCTGAGCACCACGTCGCGCTGAGAGTCGTTCAGACGGGAGAGGTCAATCGTTGCCATTAGCGCGCCATCCTTTTCTCACACTGCATGACGGGACAATAGTCACAGGAATGCTGGTCGCGCGGACGCGCCTCGACGTTGCCGGCGAGCATCTGCTGCACTTGTTCGGCGATGAGTTCCTCGGTACGGTCGAGCAGGTCGTTCATACCCGGCTCTCCTTCGTCGTTGGGAGGAACGCTTACGCAGGGCAGCCTCTTCGCGCTTACACGCCCAAAGACGAGGTCCACGACGCTTTCGTCCGCAACACCTGCCAACGCATGAGGAGCCTTCGAGCTGAGGTACACGCTGCCCACGAGGCGCAGCCGTCCTTCGAAGGCACGCCGCACGACCTGCGCGTATATGAGCGACTGAACGCGCGATGGCAGGAGCGTCCCTTCCAGCACGCCCTCTTGCAAGGCATCGTACTCCTTGGCAAAAACCAGAGGATTCTTGTGCTTGTAGTCAATGATCACCGCCGTGCCGTGCGGACTCACGTCGATACGGTCGATGGTACCAGTGAAGTAGGCCCCAGCGTACTTCACGAGCTCGTGGCGACCGAAGCTCCACTCAAAGAAACGCGGCTCGAAGCCCTCGAGGATGCGTGTCTCGTACTCGAGCGACGAGAGCAGGTCCTCCTCGAGTCTCTGCTCCTGTGCGCGTTCGGCCGAGTCATGCGCTATGAGCAACTGTTGGCCTGCACGAGG
>ONMP01000086.1 GCA_900318935.1 uncultured Actinomycetes bacterium | reverse complement strand
AAAAGATCTTTGATGTGATGGCCGCGCTCGAGGGCGTGCAGATGACGGCACCTGTCGAGATTGGCGATGTGGTCGTGGCCGATGTCGCCGGTACTGGTGTGGATGTCGTCGCAACGCGTCGAGCATGAGACATGCCGTGGGTACCATTGGCAACTGATAGGAAGGGAAGCAACATGAACATAGACCCCAAGACAACAGCAGTTCTCGTGATCGACCTGCTCGTGACGGGCAACACCGACACGCTCTACAAGCCGAGTCCTGCAGAGGCGGGCGTCGTGCGAAACGCCAAGCGCGTGGTGGATGCGGCACGCAAGGCCGGCATGCCTGTCATGTTTTGCAACGACCAGCACATTCCCGGCATAGACAAGGAGCTCGAGCTGTGGGGAGAGCACGGCATTCGCGGCATGGCTGTCCCGAATCCGGCTTTGCGTGCCGGTACTGGCAAGCTCGACTTCATCATCCCCAAGCGACGTTACTCGAGCTTCTTTGGCACTGACCTCGACCTTTTGCTACGTGAGCTTGGTATCCGAACCGTCGTGGCGGTAGGGGAGGATACAAACATCTGCGTGCTTCACACGCTTGCGGACGCGTTTTACCTGGGCTACGAGTCAGTCGTGGTAGAGGACGCCACGCGCACCTTCCTCTGTGGCACGCAAGAGGCGGGAATCGAGCACTTCGTGAAGTGCTACGGTTCGGCGATCGTCTCGACCAGCGAGTTCACCGAGGCCTTGGCATAGCCAGCCACCAGCAAGTGCGACAGGGGGACAGTCCCCTCGGTACCCAAGGAACTGTCCCCCCTGTCACCGTGACTGGGGGGACAGTTCCTTGGGTACCAAAAGAAGAAGGATTAGCGTTAGCGCGTCACGAGGTAGTTCACGGTGACCTCATCCATGGGATACCAGGTCTGGCTAGCGGCCTTGAGATCGTGCCTGATGACGAGTTCGTCGCTCTCCTCAAAGAAGCGCGTGCCAAAGACGTAGCAACCGTCATTCACAAAGATCTCGAGCACGGAGGTGTCGACGAGGATGCGAATGTTGCGCACGTCGTCGATGGGGGCTTGGCGCAGCTTGCGGTCGCCGCTCTTGCTCATGTCGCTAAACTCGAGCTTTGCGATGCCATCTCGATGACGACGTCTGACGGCTTTGGCAGGGTTGCCGTACCGTCGAACGTGACCGCCTCGCCGCGCAGGGCGTCGATCTCGGCGGGTGGGGCCTGCAGGATGCGTCCGCACTTCTCGCAATAGGTGAGCACGCGCGGAATGGTAAGGCAGCCGCGCCAAGTATTCGTGGGGTTGTCGTAGGCGCGAACGTCGTCCTCGTCATGCGGCAGGCTCATCCAGCCGACGAGCAAGGTGCGGCCCTTCTCGTCCACGAGGCTCTGACACGCATAGAAGTCGAAGCCGTAGTCCCAGTCAACGTAGCTGCCCTCGTCGATGGCTGCGCGCGGGGCCTCGGCGTCCATGAGCTCCGTGTCCTTTTTCATGAGGTCCACGATGGTGCCGTCGATGGGGAAGTAGCCCGCACCATGGACGTTCTGAGCGGTCGTGCGGGTGGAGTTTTGCGACTCGATGCCCTTGGCCATGCCTTGCGGGCAGGTCGAGAGGAACTCATGACCATCGAGCACGATGCGGTCCGGGCACTCCCACATGTAGCCGAAGGGGGCATCGCCGGTGTTCGTCACGGAACCCGACATCGTCCACTCGATGCCGTCAGGCGAATCGTACATCATGATGGCGCCGCGCGAGTCGGCGCGGGTGCGAGCACCGAGCAGCATGTGCATGACGCCGTCCTGTTTCCACACCTTGGGGTCGCGCACGTGGTTGGAGCAGTATGCGGGATAGCCGGAGTTGTCGAGCACGACCTGCTTCTGGCCCATGTTGATGCCGTTGTAAGACTTCATGAGCGTCTGGTTGGCGTCGCGACCAGAATAGGTACCGTCGCCCTCACCATCGCGCACGTTGCCCGTGTAGTAGAACCAAGCCTCGTCCGTGTCCTCGTTGATGAACGCACCGCCCGAGTAGGCACCGTCACGGTCGCCCGGGAAGTCGGGCATGATGTGACATCCAAGGAAGGTCCAGTTCACGAGGTCGCGGCTCGCGAAGTGTCCCCAGCCATGCGGGGAATCGACGTCAGGCGGATAAGTGGGGGCGTTCTGGCAGAAGAAGTGATAGGTTCCCTTAAACTGGCACAGGCCGTTGGGGTCGGAAATGGACCCGTCGTGTGGTGCCACGTGCAGCTTGGGACGCCAGGACTCGTTGCTCATGCTATTCCTCTCTCGCGATGCCAAAGGTAGATACATTCTACGTGAGAGAGGTCTGTCGGATGGGGTGTATTATGCGAGCGGTTCTTATAGCGGGAACGGCATCTGCTCGGTGTCACCAAAGACCGGGGATGTGTGCCTCATCGCCTCGTGCGCGTAGTGCGAGAGGGCGTCCACCACAAGGCGGTTGCACCTGGGGATGGCACGCGCATAGTAGGACTTCACGCGGCCTTCCATGGGGTCGCCGTCAATCTCGATCTCCATCGCCCCGCTAGCTACGACACGAACCTCTCGGCCCTGATAGCTTGTGATGTGCGGTCGCTTGGACCCCTTGCCGTCATGGTCCATGAAACCCACCACGAGCGGACTCAAGAGCTGTGCTGTGGCCTCTGCTTCGACGACGAACACATCGAGTACTCCGTCGGTCATGGTGGCGTCTGGCACGATCACGATGTCGCCCTGAATCATGGCGTTGTTTGCCACGAGACAAGATATGCCAGTATGCTCGTGGACCTCACCATCGACCGTAATCTTGAACGTCTGGACCTCGGGACGGGGATTTGCGAGCGCTGCTGCGAAGTAGGCGGCTTGTCCCATGGACCTCTTTGCGGGAATGGCCGCCTTCATGATCTGTGCGTCGAAGCCGAGGCCGACCATGATGGAGAAGCCCTCCCGATGACGCTTGCCCCACTCGTCGCGCCAAGAGACCTCCCCGAGGTCCGACCGCACCGAATGCCCGATGCGGCACGCACGGGCAAGCGCGCTCGGCTCAGCCGTGTTTCCGATGTTGGCAAAGAGGAGATTTGCGGTGCCGGAGGGAAAGATGCAGGTGAGCACGTCGCGCCCGCGCAGGAGGTACAAGAGCGTGGCGACGGTGCCGTCTCCACCCGAGATGACGACGATGTCGAAGCTCTCGGCATCTTCGAGCAGCGACTTGCCCTTGTCCGCCGCATCCTTGGTGAGAAGGCGCATGACGCATTCGTCACCCTCACGTACGATTGCTCGCTGGAATTCAAAAATGGCGTCAGACCCGAATCCCGAGGCAAGGTTGTGAATAATGAGAATACGCACGGATTACCCCCTCTTTGGTGATGTGGGCCACATGATACCTGTTTCTTCGGTACCATGGTAGCCGTTTTGAAGCAGAGCCGAACGAATCGAGAGTACATGTACATATGCAAAGCGGAGGAACTGGAATCGTTTTGCGATCGTGTGCGCCGGCACAGGGTCATTGGGGTCGACACGGAGTTCCTACGCGAACGAACATACCATCCCAAGCTCTGTCTCGTGCAGGTCGCGACGTCTGAAGAAGTGGCCGCGATAGACCCATTGCTCATCAAGGACCTATCTCCGCTCGCCGCCATCTTTGAGGACAGCTCGATAACCAAGGTGTTTCATGCGTGCGATCAGGACCTCGAGGTCATCAGCGACGGTATGGGCTGCATGCCGACGCCTGTCTTTGACACGCAGCTTGCGGCAGCCTTCCTTGGGCATCGCATGCAGATGGGGCTTGGTGCGCTCGTGCAGGCCTACGAGGGCGTACACCTCGACAAGGCGGATGGCCTCACGGATTGGTCGCGACGTCCGCTCGACGACGAACAGCTGCGCTATGCGGAGGAGGATGTCCTCTACCTGCCAAAGATTTACAATACGATGATGGATGACCTCATCTCCCGCGACAGGCTCAGCTGGCTTGTCCCTGAGTTGGAGGCGACCTGCGATCCCCGGCGCTTTGCACGTGATCCGCGTGAGGCATACGTGCATCTCAAGCGTTCGTCCACGCTCACGAGGAGGCAGCTTGCCGTTGCGCGAGAGGTGTGCGCGTGGCGCGAAGCCTGCGCTGAGCGTCGTAATCTCCCTCGTAAGTGGGTGCTCTCTGACGAAGTGGTCGTGGAAGTGTGTCGACGCGTTCCACGCACGCCCGATAGGCTTTTGCGCATTCGCGGTACCGAACAGCTCTCGTCCAAGGATGCGCATGACGTCGTGCGTGCCGTACGCAATGGGGTAGCGTGCGATCCTGTCGACTACCCGTATGTAAAGCATCGCGCGCGCCCGACGGCCGAGCTCGACAGCGTCATCGACCTTATGTACGCCATGTTGCGGCTCATTGCTGACACCAGCGGGGTTGCGGTGCCTCTGATTGCCACGCGTGATGACCTCTACGATTTCGTGGGGGGAGATGCGTCGTCGCCCCTTCGCTCCGGCTGGCGTCATGAGCTGGCTGGGAGTCGCCTTGAGGGGTTGCTTGCCGGCGAGGTTGGCCTCACCGTGAAAGACGGTCGCGTCGAGATACTGTAGCGCGTGGATGAGAGCTGCGGCATTGAAATAATGTCCCATGGTTCGGGTATAAACCTATGGTATGAAAAGGTCGGTTAGAGAGGAGAGCTCGTAGTGTTTATGTACGACAGTGGCTATCTGCTTATCGTGGTTGCCTCGCTGGTGCTCGGCGGCATCACGCAGGCCTACATCAAGAGCACCTATCGCAAGTGGTCGCAGGTGCCTAGCGGTCTTGGCACGGACGGAGCATCCGTGGCGCGAAAGATGCTCGTCGAAGGTGGTGCCGGTGGTGTTGGCATCACGCGCGTTGCTGGTCAGCTAACGGACCACTACGATCCGCGCGACAATTGTCTACACCTCTCTGACGAGAACTACCAGGGCGGGTCGGTTGCCTCGGTGGCCGTCGCCTGCCATGAGGCCGGACATGCGGTGCAGACGGCCAAGGGCTATATGCCTGGTATGATTCGAACGGCGCTGGTGCCCGTGGTCAACATCTCGCAACAGGGATGGATGCTCGTCTTTATACTCGGCATGTGGATGGGCCTCGTGGGTCTCATGCAGTTCGCTGTGCTGCTCTTTGCGTTCACGGTAATCTTTCAGCTGGTCACGTTGCCCGTTGAGATTGATGCGTCGCGCAGGGCTGTGAAGTATCTCTCTGGTAGCTTGGGTCCGAACGAGCTTGCAGGTGCGAGGAAGGTGCTCATCGCGGCCGCACTCACGTACGTGGCATCGGCATTGGTATCCATACTCAACTTGGTCTATCTCATGGCCAGAACCAACAACAGGCGCTAGCCATGGCTATGGGATCCAATCCGCTGGCATCTGCCAGAATCATGGAGATCGACGAGGCTCGTGAGCCATCTCGTGCCCCGATGTCAGTCAGCGAGGCCGTAGGCGCGGCAAAGGCACAAGTTGGTGCCATGCCCGTCCTTGCTGTCGCTGGTGAGGTCACAGGCTTTCGTGGGCCGAATGCACGCTCGGGGCACTGTTATTTCCAGGTGAAGGACGACTCCTCCGCGATGGACGTCATCATTTGGCGCAATACCTATGCTTCCTTGGGCATGCAGCTGAGAGACGGCATGGCCGTGGTGCTCAAGGGCAAGTTCGACGTGTACGTGGGCACGGGAAGGCTCTCATTCATTGCGCGTGGCGTGGAGCTTGCGGGCGAGGGTCTGCTTCGCCAACAGGTGGCGGCGCTGGCACGCAAGCTAGAGGCTGAGGGCTTGATGGCACCGGAGCGAAAGAGACGCATACCGCGCTTCTGCGTGCGGGTCGCGGTCGTCACATCGCTCTCGGGTAGCGTAATCGACGACGTCAAGCGTACGCTGAAGCGGCGCAATCCCTTGGTCGAGCTAGACGTGGTGGGATGTGCCGTGCAAGGGCCTGGCGCTCCCATCACCATCATGCGGGCCCTTGAGGTCGCGGCGCAAGCCCGTCCTGAGGCCATCCTGCTCGTGCGCGGAGGTGGGTCGTTCGAGGACCTCATGACCTTCAACGACGAGGCGCTTGCGCGTGCCGTTGCGTCCTGTCCCGTTCCCGTGATCACGGGCATCGGGCACGAACCGGACACGAGCATCTGCGACATGGTGAGCGATCGGCGCTGCTCTACACCGACGGCAGCAGCGGAGTCTGTGGCACCCGCCATCGACGAAGTGGTCGCCGCCATCGAGGGGCGGAGGTTGCGCATGGGTGCCGCCATGGGCGCGCTTGTGAGCGACAGGAGCCAGACGATACTTGCCCTTGACGCCCGCGCTCGTCAAGCCATGGTGACTCGCGTGTCGCATGAGCGAACGCTGCTCGATTCCTTGGCACGCAGACGCTGCCTGGAAGACCCCATGGCCTTCGTGGAGGATCGCGCCACGCAGCTTATGCAGAGCGAGCAGCGGCTACACGATTCCGTGCCACGAATCCTCGACCGTGCCGTCCGTGACCTTTCTGCACAGGCCGTGCGGATGAGGACGGTAGGAGAGGGTCTGCTACGTCCTCATGAGGCTGTGCTCGGTCGTGCTGCGGCCTCGCTTGAGGCGCTCTCGCCGCTTGCGGTGCTTTCACGTGGCTACGCCATGGTGCGTGACGCAGAGGGACACGTGCTGTGCGATGCTGCGGATCTAGAGGTGGGCCAGGACGTGAACGTGCTCCTCGGAAAGGGAGGGTTCGAGGCGACAGTGACTGCTTGCAAGGAAGAATCGACAGAAGGCTAAGGAAGGTTGCCCGTATCTGGGCGAGATAGGAGGAACGATGGCAGAGAAGCCGACGTATCGCAACACCGAAGAGATGAGTTTCAGGGATGCCTCGACCGAGCTCGAGCAGATCGTGCGTGCGCTCGAGGCGGGCGACCTCGAGCTTGAGGATGCGCTTGACCGCTATGCGCGAGGTGTGGAGCTGCTGAGCAGTCTCAAAGCGCGGCTTTCGGATGCGGAGCAGCGCGTACGCGTGCTTTTGGACGCCTCGCAGGAGGTCATGGCGCCGGACACGACCGCTGCGCCTTCGACGGCATATCTCAACGAATAGAAAGGACGAGCGAGAGCAATGAAGGACGACTGCATTTTTTGCAAGATTGCCAATCACGTCATCGAGTCGGATTACGTCTACGAGGATGACCTCGTAGCAGCATTCCGCGACATGAGTCCTGCGGCCCCAACGCACGTGCTCGTGGTGCCCAAGGAGCATTACGCGCATATGGCCGACAACGTTCCTGGAGAGACGATTGCCGCGATGGCCCATGCGGTAGATGAGATTGCCAAGGCGGAGGGCATACAGGAGTCGGGTTTCCGTGTGGTGGCAAACTCCGGTCCCGATGCCGGACAGGTAGTCCATCACCTTCACTGGCATGTCCTTGGTGGCAAACGTCTCGTTGACGACTTTGCCTAGAGAGGAACGCCAATGAATGTGCTTGTAGGCAAAGGACCGAAGCGTGCGCGCGGGGCGTCGGATTCCACATCGCATGGAATCATGATTTGCAAGGGCTACTTCGCGTTGTACCTGCTGGCGTCGTTTGCCTACGCAGCGCTCTGCCCGCCCAGCAGTTTTGCGTACGACCTTTCCCTGTTGCGTGCGGTTTTGGTGGCGGCTTCGTCTGCCGTGGCGCTGTGGCTGTTGCATGAGCGCCGCCGAGTTGCCAGATGGTGGTCGTTGGGTACGGTTGCTCTCTGCGTCGCGCTTTCCGCAGCTGATTTGTTGGGTCTCGGGGCGATAGCGGATGCGGCGCAGATCGTGAGCCTTCCGGTGGCGGTAAGCGTCACTGCTATCGAATGGTTCGGGGCTGGTGTCGTGAGCTATGCCCTTCTCTTTGATGCGGGAGTCATAAGCCAGCTCACGACAGAGGTCGACTTAACGCCCGCGCATGACAGTGGTCATACCTGGGATATGCCGTGGCGCACTCGCGTTCACTCATGGGAGTTTTGGCGCGACCTTGCGATCTACTTCATCGTCTTCTCCTTCCTCGGGCATTGGGCAGAGATACTCTTTTGCCGACTTATCGTGGCAGGAGTGTTCATGGGGGACTACGATCCGACCAATGCCATGCTGTGGGATCAATGGCTTTTCCCGTTCTCTGCGGAGGGTACGGCACTAGCCTGCGTTGTGCTTATACTTCACCCCGTCAAGCTGTGGCTGCTCAAGTCTTTCAAGGGTGACTGGAGGAAGGCGCTACCGCTGAGCTTCCTGCTCAACATGGCCGTTTGTACATCCATCGACTTTGGTACGGGCATGGTGGCAAACCAGCATTATGAGCTTTGGGACTACAGGCGCATGCCCTTCAACTTCATGGGCCAGGTATGTCTGCAAAATTCGCTCGTGTACTCCATTGCAGCTACCCTCATCGTCTGGGTGGTCTACCCAGCCATGGACACGGGCCTGAGACGACTGCCGCGTGACGTGGCTGATGGTCTCTTTTGGGCGCTTGTGGGGACGTACGGCTTCTTGTCTCTTTTGCATTTCATCGGCGGCTGACGAGCATCATCACACAATCATCACATTTCGCATATTGTTGTCCACCCATCAGACCATGCTTGCATTGAGCCTATGGCCATGGGTGGGCAATGCAGCGTCAGGTGGTGAGAGTGAGGTGAGATGAAATGGATAAGCGACGGTTTGTGCGGCTCGAAGTGGTTGAACCGGTATTACGCGAGGTCATGCTCGTCGGGTATTATCTTTTGGAGCCGAACGACAAAGATTCGTGGTTCAGAACCGTGGATGACTATCTCTTTAGCTTGAGTCCGCACAAGGTCACGTACTACAGCGAGGAGCACCATGCGCTTTGCTCTCGCTATTGCTTTCGGCACGGTCTGATCAGTGCGAAGCTTCGTAGGTTCTTTCTGCTTGCGAGCCTTTCGGTCGATAAGTTGCCGCATAGGCATCGGCTGGAGGTGGAGATGCAGCTCAATCGCATGGAGGCGTCATACAGGACGTGTGATGCCGGAGACTTCGGACACGACCGCAGAAGCGAGATGCCCATAGAGGGGACGCAGGGGTACTGGGCATATCTGATGGGGCGATAGTCGGAAGAAAGGGCCATCAGACTCGGCAGTGCGTTCGTCGTGGGATGATGGGACGATAGATAAAAAAGTGGGCCACCTCAACGAGGTAGCCCACCTCCTTGCCTTACGCAGCAGAGCCTACCACGCGGCCGTGGTTGCCTTTGACTACTCAGCCTTGAGCGCTGCGACGGTCATGTAATTGTACGGGGCGTTGAAGTGCGGGAGGAAGAAGATGTCGAGCAGCGCAAGCTCGTCGATGGTCACGCCCTTCTCGACGGCAAGGCTAAACATGTTGATGTTTCCGCTCATGTCGTAGGTGGAGGCGAGCTGCGCACCGAGAATCTTGCGGGAATCCTTGGCATAGACGATCTTGATAGTAGTGTCTGGATTGTCGTGCTCTATGAAGGGGGCCTTCTGGCAATCGGTGACGGTGGTCGTGAGCACGTCGATGCCTGCGCGTGCTGCGGCGCTCTCGGTGAGGCCCGTGGAGACCATCTTGAGGTCAAAGATGCAGATGCCGGAGGAACCCTGCACGCCCGGTGTCTCGAGCGGGGTGCCGCAGATGTTGTGGCCGGCTACGATGCCCGAGCGGACGGCGTTGGATGCGAGTGCGATGTAGCCTGGCTCGCCGCCCTGGCCGTTGTAGAAGATGGTCGCGCAGTCTCCGACGGCATACACGTCGGGTTTGCTTGTCATCTGGTGGCGATCCACCAGGATGGCTCCGTTGCGGAAGAGATCCATGCCCGAATCCTTGACGAGCTCGTTGTTGGGCCGGAATCCGATGCAGACGCAGACCATGTCAACGTCGTAGGCACCTTTGTCGGTGACGAGCTTGGTCACCTTGCCGTCAACACCCTCGAAATGATCGACGCCCTCGCCGTAGTGGGCCTCGATGCCGTTGTCGGTGAGGTTCTGAGCCATCATAGCCGAGAACTCGGGGTCGAAGTTGTTTGCCATGCAGGTGGGGGCCATGTCCACGAGCAACGTATGGCGGCCGTTGCGTTGGAAGGCCTCGGCGAGCTCGACGCCGATATAGCCTGCGCCTACGACGGCGACGGTCTTGATGGCCGGATCCTTGAGCTTGTCCACGACCTCCTGAGCGTTCTGGAAGAGCTTGACCTGCTGGATGTTCTCGAGGTCGCCGCCTTCGAAGCGCGGGATGATGGGGAGCGAGCCCGTCGCGAGTATGAGTTTGTCGTAGGACTCCTCATAGGTCGTGCCATCTTTGTCCTCGGCATAGACGACCTTGGCATCGAAGTCGATGCGCTTGACGGGGCACTCCATGTGGATTGTTGCGCCCTTGGCCTCGAACTGCTCCTTGGTCTGGTAGAAGAGGCCGTCGGGGCCACTGATCTGGTTGCCAATCCAGAGGGCCATGCCGCAGCCTAGGAAGCTGATGTTCGAGTTTGCGTCGAAGGCGACGACTTCGTTGCCCTCGTAGTTGTCGAGGATGGTATTGATGGCAGCGGTACCCGCATGGTTGGCACCGACGACGACAATCTTGCTCATGATGAATCCCTCTCTCTGCGAGACGATAGACAAAAACAGCTTATCATGAGTGGGGTGATATCGCGCTATGCTATTGGGCGAGCGCGCTAAACGAAATGCGACATGGGTTATTGCATACGGTATGTGAGGTTACGACAATTGCTGAGGGAGTCATGACTGAGCGGGAGAGTGAGCTGATTGCTGCACTTCGTAGGAAAAACTTGGTGCGGGGCGAGCTCTCGCGGTGGGGAAGGCCGGCCCTGCGTCATATCCTGTCAGGACATGAGCCCCAGCGTACGGCCGAAGCGACACCGCTGCAAAAGCGCTTCGTTGCCTGTGCGCACGCGACGCCGTCACCCGGACAGGACCTGTGCGCGAGTTGGGTGGAGCAGTCGTTCTCGCGACTTGGCCTTGGTGTCGTTCTGGGAGATGCCCGCAGCCTCTGCAACTGGTACTGTGCGCTCACGGATACCGCTGACCTCAAGGTGGGCATGATCGTGGCGACGATGGCGCATCCCTTCACGTCGCAGGGAATGGCTCATGGTCACGTAGGTATCTATGCGGGAGATGACATGGTGATGGACTGCGTGGCTGAGGGGATACGCAAGGTACCGCTCGGCTTGTGGCTCAGCGTCTATGGTCTCATGGAAGACCCGCGTTGGGGTTGGCTGGGAAGCATCCGGCTGGGCTAGCCGACGTTGAGTGGCTTTCCGCCTAACGCATCGAGCGCGTGGTTCCCGCAAGGAACCACGCGCTCGATGAGCCAATATGACTAAAGTCGTAAACTCGCTAGAGCGACTTAACGTACGCGTCGAACGTCTCCTTGGTGTCAGGAACCTCGATCTCGCCGTTCTTGATGGCGTCAAAGAGATCTAGCGCCTCCTGGTACACGTCATCCGGCAGGTTGTCGTGTGTCTCGGCGATGCCCACGGCGTCCTCGGCCGCACCGAGCACGAGGTTCTGCCCGCCCTTGATGCTTCCGTCAATGAGGCCTTTTGTTACGCTGGCTACGGCAACGTCGACCTTCTTGAGAGCGGAGGTGATGACGGAATCGGGGAACAGCTTCGACTGATCCTGGTCCACACCGATGCTGTAGATCTTCGCGTCGTTGCAGGCCTCGAGCATGCCCACGCCAGCGCCACCGGCGGCATGGAACAGGACGTCGCAGCCATCCTTGATCAGTTTTTGTGCAATGGACTTGCCCTTGGCAGCGTCTGAGAATGACTCTGCGTACTGACCGGTATACGTGACAGACTTGCCCTTCTGCTTGTTTGCGTATTCGACGCCCGCATAGTAGCCGTACTCGAACTGTTCGATGATGGCAGACTTCTGGCCGCCCACAAAGCCGACCTTGCCCGACTCGCTCATGCATGCCCCGATGTAGCCCACGACGAACGAGGACTCGTGAGACTTGAACGCGACGGCGACAAGGTTCGAGATACCGCTATCGTTCGAACCCTCGATGGAGCCAAAGAGTACGTCGGGGTTCTGGTCTGCAGCAGTGTTGACGGCATCGCTCATGGCGTAGCCGATGCCCCAAATGACCGTGGCATCATCGTCGACGGCCTTGTCGAGATTGGTCGCATAGTCGGCTTCCTGCTTCGACTCGATGTAGGAGACTTCCCAACCGTTCTCGTCCCTGAGATCTTGCAGACCCTTCCATGCCAGCTCGTTGAAGGACTGATCGTTGACGCCACCCGTGTCGGTAACCATTTCGACCTTGGCGTCTTCGGTGCTCACGGCACCAGTATCGCTCGACGCATCACTCGACGCCTCGGTCTCGGTGCCGGAAGAGCTGCCTCCACACGCGGATCTCCTTCGTGTTCGTCGCCCCCACTACATGCGGGAACGCACTGCCAAACATACCCGCACTACCTATCATACTCCCTGACGGCCACATTGAGCGCGACTTCCATCATCTGGGTGAAGGTCGTCTGGCGAGCGTGGGCATCGAGCGACTCTTTCGTAAAGACATGGTCTGAGATTGTTGCTATCGCCAAGGCCTTCTTGCCAGATGACATCGCGTTGAGGTAAAGCGCCGCCGCCTCCATCTCGCTCGCAAGTACACCGAGGGATGCCCAAGCACGATACGAATCGGTGTCGCGATAGAAAACGTCTGTCGTGACGAAATTTCCCACGTGGTAGCGGACACCGAGCTCCTCTGCCGCCTGCACCGCACGGCGGAGCAGGCCAAAGTCGCAGATTGGCGCAACCGTTCCCGGAAGGTGGTACTGCGCAGGGAAGTTCGAGTCCGTGCAAGTCGCTTGGCCAATCACGAGGTCTCGCAACTTGACGTTCTCGCCGATACCACCCGCTGTCCCGATACGGATGATGGCATCCACATCGTAGAAGTTAAACAGCTCGTAGCTGTAGATGCCCATGGAGGGCATGCCCATGCCGCTGCCCATGACCGAAATGGGAACCCCCTGGTATCTGCCGGTGAAGCCAAGCATGTTGCGTACCTCGTTGAAGCAGTGCACGTCTTCGAGATAGCTATCGGCAATGTATTTCGCGCGTAGAGGATCTCCGGGCATGAGCACGACCTTTGCGATGTCGCCCTTCTCGGCTGCGTTGTGTGGTGTTGGCATGGTGTGTTCCTTTCACATGGACGCTCAGTCGAATGGCATTATCCCACGGAACCTGCTCCCTGTCGATGTGCTAAGGTCGCTCTACACGACGAAGGAGGCATCATGTCTAGCACTGGCAATGCGAACGAGTTGCGCGGCGACTATCACGATAGCTTGGAGTATCGGATGGCATCGCCCCAGCGGCGCAGACAGATCAATCGCTACAAGAAGGAGTGCGGCATCTCTGATGACCACATGTTTCTTCTTTTGTTCAAGCGCGAGCTTGATGCGGTTCCCCTCGAGAAGCGCAGGCAAGCCGATCAGTCCGGATTGTTCATGATTACGTTGGGGGTGCTCGCACTTGTTAACTCACTGCGTATGATCTGGGACGGAAGCGCGAGCCAGACCTTGGCCTTGACCGCGTTGGGTTTTGTTGCGTTCGTGATGGCGGTTGTCGCGTATGTGACGGGCATGCTCAACGAGCACAAACGAGCGTACAAGAAGGTCACCAAGCTCCTCAAGGACATGCCCGAGGTGCCCGACATGGACGCGTGGATGGAGGAGCATCCCGCTCCAGCTGCTCCCGCCACCAAACGACGCAGGAAGTGAGGTCTCACTCGGCTCGCAGCATGCGCACGATGGCGAAGCTCCTGCCATCGACGTTCGCGAGGTCAACACCGTAGCCGTCTGTCTCCTCATGAACGAGCAAGCGCATGGTGTCGCCTAGGTGTGCGGCCAGCTTGTACTGGACGAGGATCGTGCCTGCCCTGAAGTCCGCGTCTTGCATGCGGATGGCGTCCTCGGCCAGGGCGATGTACTGAACGTTGTTTACGTGGCCGTTGCTGTCTAGGAGCTGACGGCCCACCTCGATGGAGAAGGCCTCCCTGCCTTCACCGCCAAGCCGCAGCTTGCGTCGTGTGGGCGGCAGGCCCAATGACGGCTCATCCGTCAGGAAGGCCTGTTCTTCCGCGGGAATGCGCTGAGCTTTGCCTGTCTGGGTGTTGACGGTCACGCAGAGAGACTCCGCCTCCACGAGATGCTCACCATTCTCCGCCTGCATGAGGAAGTGACGCGTGGCTAGCGTATTGCCCATCTGGTTGCACCAGGTGCTCAGACGGATGTGGTCGCAGAAGGTGGGCAATCGCAGTAGGCGAATCTGCCAAGCAGCGACGAACCATGCGAAGTGGCGCTCCGCACAGTACACCTGCCCGTGTCCGATGTGCTCGCAGTGAAACATCGAACAATCCTGAAGGTAGTTGATGGTTGCCGGTATGCTCAGGCGCAGGCGCTCGTCGCATTCGCTGTAGCGCACGCGGCTCTCGAATGAATACATGCGTTGCCTCTCTGGAAATAGCTGCAGATTATTGCCTTCTCATGTGCCTAGTGCGTGGCGCCTCGGGGGTGGGCGGCGATGGAAGCGTTCCGATAGCGCGGGTCGCCGGTAACCTCGCGAATCACGTGCAACTCGGGCGGGAAGGCGACCGGGGTGTCCTCGCTCGAAAGCTCGATCTCGGCGATGGCCTGGTCGCTCCAACAAGGAAAGACGTCTATCTCGAAGTACTGGTTCTTGTAGGTGAGGCAGTAGCGCGTCTTGACAATCTCGCGGCGCTTGGGGTCAGCCTGCACGAGCAGCATGTGATACTCGCCCTCGGTGAGGCGGCGCTGCATGCGCATCGTCTTGTGACCATCTACGAGGCGCTTCTCCGTGAGGTAGTACATGCTGCTCTCGCCGCTGCCACGACGGCGAATGCGAATCTCCTCGTCGGGGTCAGAGCGCAGGTAGTGCTGTGATATCTCTACGCGCTCGCACGCCTCCATCCCTTCGAGCCAGTCGAGGTCGGGGAATTCCACGAGGAACTTGCGCTCGATCTCGTAAGGATGCAGCTCGCCCAGGAAGTAGGCGATCTCGCGGATGAGACGGCGCATCTTGCCCTCGAAGTCGGTGGAGTTGTCGATGACACGCAGGTAGGGATGACCCGTCCAAGCCGCTATGAACTTGTCGTCCATCTCCGCCGCCTG
>ONMP01000112.1 GCA_900318935.1 uncultured Actinomycetes bacterium | reverse complement strand
TTCTACAAGGGTCAGCTCATAGTCCGGCGCATCGACCTGTATATGGTCGCCTGTAGGGCAAGAAGTTTGCCCAGCGAAGGAAGCTTGCTCGTCAGCAAGAGCAACGTGGGGCAAAGTAATGCCAACGCCAAGCGCGACAAGAATCACAGCAAGCATCCTCCATGACAGGACTCTCCGAGCGCCTAGCTTTTGGAATATCTCCGACTGTTCATAACAGACCACCCCTCTTATACGCCTATAGCTTCTTACTATGATAGCATCAGGGACAGTGGGGATGGGGCGTTTGCCCTGCGGACAAACGCCCCCACTGTTCCTGTCACTGGCAGATGGCCACACAGAGCGGCTGCTTTGCAGCAAAGTTGCGGTGCTCGACCACCACGAGCCCACATGAGGCAAGAAACTCCAAGAACGATGGGGTGCTCCACTCGCTGTGCACCGTAAAGCCCACAGCCTCCGCAAGCTTGAGGAAGCGCCGGTCAGTGTCCTCCTCGTTCATGTAATTAGGAATGACGATGACCCCACCTGGTCGCGTGACACGCCTAAGCTCCGCCACAGCCTGCCCGGGTTCCGCCAACAAGTGCAGCACGTTTCCTGCTATGGCCACATCGAAACTCCCGTCGGAGAAGTCGAGTGCGCACAGGTTTCCCGTGCCGCAGGTGACGTTCTCGATTCCCAGGTACCGCGCCTTGCGCCGCGTCCGCGCGACCATCTTTGGCGAGAGATCGCACGCAGCGACGAAGCCCGCCCGAGACGCTACGCCGCAAGCGAAGGCCCCCGTACCGCAGGCGGCGTCGAGCACCACGTCGTGCGGCCCCACGAAGGACGCCACGTACCCGACGGCCTCCCCGAGGCCCGCGTCTCCTCCGCCCATTGCCACGTCGTACAGCGGGGCCATGCGGTCCCAGAAGCCACGAGTCCTCTCCACCTCGGCTTGGGTACCAGACACGGCCACCACCGCAGCGAGCCTCTCCTCCCGTGCGCGCTGCTCGGTGTCATCACTCTCGTCGTAGCCATCGTAAGGGGCGCTGGGATCATGCGGCTTCTGCCGCTTGAAGCCTATGCAGACCTCGTCGGTGTGGGCAAATACGAAGTCCAGGTCATCCGACCAGCCCGTGTGTCCAGTGATTACCTTTGGCGCAATGCCCTTCTCTCGAAGCAGCCCCTCGAGACGGGCGAGCGACTTCACGGCGAGCTCGTTGTCCTCCGCAAGGCCGTTGATGAAGCTGTACCCGCCGTCCGGGCCAAGCCAGATGGTGTCGCCCGTAAAGAGGTATGCGTCGTCCACCAGATAGACCATATGTCCCCAAGTATGACCCGGCACGAGGATGGCCTCCACCTTTATGTCCTCGATCCAGAAGACGTCACCGTCGTCGAGCAGGACCTTCTCGTTGTCGATCGTGACTTGTGGCAGCCTGTAGAGGCCGAATATCACCCTGCGTCTGACTTCGCCCGTAAGGTAGCGGTCCTCGATGCGACCAATGTAGAGTTTGGCAGTATCCAGCAGATGACACCCGTCGCGCTCGAGGGCGCCGACATGGTCGGTGTCCTGGTGGGTGATGAGCACGTGGGCGATGCTCGCGGGGTCTATGCCGAGCCAGGCCATCTTCTCGCCCAGACGCTCGTAGCTGTAACCGGCGTCGATCATGATGGTTGTGCCATCCTTGGTGTAGAAGAAGATGTTGGCGATCCACTCGCGGATGCAGGCCACGCGCTCGTCAATCCAGCCGGTGTTGAGCGGCTTGAAGACCTCCTTGCCACGGTATCCCAACGACATGACCCTCTTCTGGAACTGCGATGCCCTGCGCGACATAGTTTCCTCCCCTTGCTCCCTCGTCATGGCCACATAGAGTTAACCTATGCTATCTCTCTTTGTTAGGATTGTCTAACAAAGAAGACCGCAGGCCTGTACGCATGGCCAGCACGGGCTTGTTTCCGTTCCGTAAACTACACACGGTTTCTCTTCAATATCCCCAAAAGGCATTTTCTGAACGTATTTCTGCCCAGATTTCAGCTTCAAGAGAAACCGTGTGTAGTTTGCGCGGACCGCGCGGAGGGAGGACAGTGGGACAGTAGGTGGGACATTGGGGACGGGGCGTTTGTCCGCGGGCAAACGCCCCGTCCCCGCTGTCCCTACTTCACGCAGACGAAGCACGCCATGGCCTTGTGCGTCTCGACGTGCACCTGCGCATACATGCCACGCAAACGCTCCTCCAAGCTCGCCGCCGTCTCATAGGGCGGTGTGAAGAAGCCGCGCGGCTCGTGGAAGCGCCGTATCCACCCGTCGGTGAGAGCCACCTCGCCCCGCACGTAAAAACAACCACAGAAAGTCCCGCCGCGCTTGAGCACGCGGAAGGTCTCCTTATATGCCGCCTCTTTGTCGGGGAAGGCATGGAAGCCGTTGAGCGACATCACGATGTCGAAGCTCTCATCATCGAAAGGCAGCGCCCCGACGTCCCCTTGCACGAAGCGCACGTTGGAAAGGCCGTCACGCTCCGCACGCGTCTGGGCCGCCGTCATCATGTCGGAAGAGTAGTCGAGGCAGGTCACCCGCGCATCCGGCAGCGTCTGGTAAAGCGGCATCGTGAGCACACCGGTACCCACGGGCACCTCGAGCAGGCTCCCCGAGAAGCCCTCGGGCACGCCCGCCATGGCCGCCTCAAGATAGGCGGTGTTCTCTTCAGGCCCGATGAGCCAGACAGCCCAGCTCATGGCCACACCGAGCGGCGTGCCACAGGTCATCATGGCGTCATAGACCGTCGCCGAACCGCCCAGCGCCTTGTAGGCCCCTCGGATCGAATCCTTCCGCATGGCCGTCTCTCGCCCGTGCGCACATTCGTCGCCCTCGATGAGATAGTCGCAGACCGCGCCTCCCTGCGCCAGGGTGTGCTCGCGCGTGAGCCGCCCATGCGCAAGGCGCGCCGTCACGTGGTCTATCTCGCACATGACGGGAAGCACGTCCATAAGGTCCTGCTCACGACAGAAATCGTTGAGGGGACAGCGGGTGAAGTGGTAGCAGACGCGCGTGTCGCCCCTGCTATCGCCAAAGTTGAAGTCCCAGGTATACGGGGCCTCGTCGGGATGCTCGTCTACCCAGCGGGCGTGGGAACGCAACGACTCGTTCATGCGGCGCATGTCGGCAGCGCGGTTGAGGTTCACGGAGAGGCCGACGGCGCCCTTTACCACGGGCAGCTCAAAGAGGTCGCCCACCACCGCACGCAGCATGTCGGGCGTGAGCCCCCCATCGGCCGCCCGGTACATCGCAAAGAACACGAGCGCCTCATAGGCGTTGTCGGCCATGGGGTTGTCCGCGCCGATGGAGGGAAAGTCTGCAAGCATCTGCCGGTATATGGGGCGAGCGTCGTTGTAGGCCTTTGCCGCCAGCTCGTAGCCGTAGCGCCTGCGGATGGCGCGGCGTAGCGCAGGGGCGATGATGTTGAAGTAGCGCGAGACATAGGCAAGCATGGTGGTCTCCTTTCGACTGGTTGGCCAGAGCAAGAACCAGCGTCGTCACCACGAGAACACGGCAATCCGGTTGTTGACGTTCTTTCCGAGCGTCGCTGCGAAAAGTCTACCGCGCAGGGTGTGCTTGCGCATCTCTTCGTTGTAGCTGTGCTCGGAGAGCAGCGTGAGACGTGGCTCGAGCTCCACGAACTCTGCGCCGCTATCGGTGCCCCACTTGAAGGTGGCATTGGTGTTCTTGATGGCGTCGTGCTGCTTGGAGTGCTTGACCATGAACATGGAGTTCATCTCAGCCACCAGGTAGCCGTGTTCGAAGCAGTCGCAGAGCATATGCAGGCAAGTGGCCGTCTGCTCCTTGGTGAAGTACTCCAGCACGCCCTCCATTACGACGATGTTCGCAGAGCGATCACGGGGCAACGTCGCAGTCCATGCTCCGTCGAGCGCGTCGCCATCCAACATGGTGCAGCGCGGGCGATCCTCAAAGACCTTGCGTCGCACGATAATCTGGTCGGGCAGGTCCACGTCGTACCACTCGATCTTCCCGTTGTCCACCTGAGAGAACTTGTCGTCGAAGCCGCAGCCCAAGTTGACGCAGAGCGCATCGGGATGCTGGGCGATGAGCTCTCGGAGCGTATCGGCAAACATGATGGTGCGCGCGACGACCCCCTCGTGGGAGAGGAACGGGTCGTACTTGCTCACGTCCACGCCCAACGCGGCTATTATCTCGACCGCCTTCTCGTCCACGATACGCGGGCTGGGACGCGCCGTCTCGCTCGCTCGGATAGCCAACGTGACGAGGGCAGTCTCCTGAATGTCGCCAAACTTTAGGTCCATTGCTCTCCCTTCAAAGAGTTGCTCCACGGAACGCCCGCCCCGCAGGGCCTCCAGGCGCCTGTCGCTCTGCGACTTCTCCTTTTCCTCGTCCGTGGCAGCTCCCTCGCTCTGGCCACATAGAGTTAACCTATGGTATCTCTTATTGTTAGATTTGTCTAACACGGACAGTGGGGGCGTTTGTCCGCGGACAAACGCCCCCGTCCCCACTGTCCCCAAACGATTGCCTACTACTGCCCAAAGCTCTGGAACAGCCGCACGCCCAGCACGGCGTTGAAGCCGACAGCGGCAAACACGCTGAATCGCTCAACGATGCCAAAGAACTGCGGAGGCACCAAACCCTGCCCGATGGCGCCTACGAGCATCATCGCGAGCGCCACGCCCGCCCAATGGCCCACGCTCCGCGCGTCGGCACAACGAATTCCCGCCGCAATTAGCAGCGACAGCGACACGATGGACAGGAGCACCACCGCCACGGTAACCACGTACACGTGCATAATGTCCTGGAAGGAGGACATGCCCGTGCCGGCCTCACTGAGCGGGAACAGCCCATAGCCCACGCTCGACACCCAGTTCATCAGAGCAAACAGGTAGATTCCGACTCGAAAGAGCCTGGTAAACGTCCTCCGTTCCGAGACGTAGATGCAGGCGCAGGTGACACACACGATGCCACACGAGCGATACGGCGTGGACAGCTGGTCCCACAGATCGCGTGACGGCGCGCTCGCCGCAGAGAGGTCGCTCACGGCCTGCGACATCCAGTCGTAGCCCGGATAGGCCGCGGGCGCGAAAACGACCGCCGCAGCATACGAGACGAGCGCGACCACGCCCGTCAGCCCCAGCCAATTGATGAGCTTCTTATTCATGTCGTGGCTCCATCTGTCGCGCAAACCATGCGATGTATTCCCTTACCTCGTCGAACACCGGCATCTTCGTATCCGACGTCGGGGCCTTCCCCGCCGTCAGCATGTCCATCTGCAAGTCCACCAGCGTGTGCACCGTACATGCGAACGACAGCGCAGCCATGTCCACGTCATCGACCTGCAGCCACCCGTGCGCGGCAAGCTCGTAAAAGAGCGTCTTGACCTGCTGCACCATGCGGTTGGTCTCGTCCACCATGATCTGTGCGGCTACGGGACTCGTCGAGCGCTCCGCGTACAGCACTTTGAAGAACCGCAGCATCTCGTCGTCTGTCACGAATGAGCCGTACTGTTCGAAGGAGCGGACGAGCACCTGCTCAAGGCTCTCATCCGCGCCCGGATCCGCCCGGGAGGCAGCAAGCTCGGCACGCTCGCGCGCCCGTTCGCGAAGAAGTTGGTATGCAGCCTGCAAAATCTGGTCCTTCGACCCAAAGTGGTTGTAGAGCGAGGGCTTGCGGATGCCCACCCGCTCCGCGATCTGCGAGAGTGTCACGGCCTTGAGCCCCCGCTCGGACGCGAGGTCGAGCGTCGCCAGGAGTATCTCCTCTTTCCGCGTCATAGCACTCCTCACGCAAGAAACTACCTATCGTTAGTTAATAAACTACCATTCGTTAGTCTTGTCAATACGCGCTAAGACAGAAGACGACGTGAAGGGCCCGTACGGCAATGAACCAAGCAATTATCAGTTCATG
This sequence comes from uncultured Actinomycetes bacterium, assembly GCA_900318935.1. Taxonomy (GTDB): domain Bacteria; phylum Actinomycetota; class Coriobacteriia; order Coriobacteriales; family Atopobiaceae; genus RUG440. Next base: position 8,050 of record ONMP01000112.1, on the reverse strand, counting down.
AGGTCATCGTCGACCCCGGCGTAATCGAGCGCCTCGACGAGGTCGTGGGCTACGTCTCTGAGGTCCTTGACAGCCCCATGGCTGCCGCCGGTATCCTTGACGGCTTTGACGAGCTAGTCGAGAAGCTCGAGCAGAGCCCACTCTCCTATCCCTTGGCGCAGGACAAGCGCCTGCAGGCGCGCGGCTATCGTCGAGCCCTTGTCGGCAAGTACGTGGTCCTCTTCCGCGTATGGGAGGGCGCCGAGCGTGAGGGCACGGTCTGGGTGACCAACTTCTTCCACGGCTCGCAAAACTACCAAGGACTCGTGTAATACGGTACGTCAACTGGCAATAGCGCACGTGCCACACGCTCTAGTCCGCGCTTTTGGACTGCAGCGACACCATGTTGGCAAATAGACCGCCCGCGGCAAGCAGCTCGGAGGGACTTCCCTGCTCCACTACGTGCCCGCCGTCGATCACCACGACCTTGTCGGCACCCATGACGGTGCGCATGCGATGCGCAATGACGAGCACGGTCTTGCCCGCAAGCAGACGCGAAAGGGCGCCCTGCACCTTGGATTCGTTCTCGACGTCGAGTGACGCCGTCGCCTCGTCGAGAAGCACGATCGGTGCATCCTTGAGCAGCGCCCGCGCGATGGAAATGCGCTGACGCTCGCCGCCGGAGAGTCGCGCGCCGTTCTCGCCGATGATGGTGGCATAGCCGTCTGCGAGGCGCGAGACGAACTCGTCGCAGTTGGCAGCAGCGAGGACCTCCTCGTTGGTGGCCCCGTGGCGACCGAGCCGGATGTTCTCCATCACCGTGTCATCAAAGAGCATGACGTCCTGGAAGACCATCGAGAAGTCGCTCATCAGAACCTCAGGATCCACGCCCAACACCTCGACGCCGCCCACCGTAAGCGAGCCCGCGTCGTGGTCCCACAGACGTGCGGTCAGGCGGGCGCATGTTGACTTCCCGCTGCCCGATGGGCCCACCAAGGCCGTGACCTGCCCTTCTTTGGCGATGAAGGAGACGTTCTCAAGCGTGGCCTCGCCCTGCTTGTCGTAGGAGAAGCCCACGTTCTCGAATACCACGTCATGACCGGCAGGCTCGAACGTCTCGCTACCCGTGGCGATCGGCGTGTCAAAGATCTCGTTCAGACGCTGCACCGACACGTCGGACACAAAGACCTCGGCGATGAGGGCAAGCGACTGGTCGAACGGCGCATAGACACGTGTGACCATGAGCAGGAACATGAAGAGGGTCATGAAGTCGATCTGGCCCGACAGGATGAGGCGAGCTCCCACTAGCACCGTCGTCGCCATGCCAAGGCGCATGATGACGCTCGCCGAAGTTGACGAAGATGCCGATACGCAGCTCTGCCGCGGTCTGCTTGCCCTCAAAGGTGTCAATCTTCTCCCCCACGTCCGCAAGGAAGCGCGCGCCCTGATTGGTGGCGCGAATCTCACGCATGTTCTCGATGGTTTCCTGGATGCTGTCCGCCACGTCCAAGCCAGCGGCCTTGGCGCGCAGCGCATACGATTCGAACAGCTTGCGCGAGCCAAAGAGCAGGGCAAACGCCACGGGCACACCCCACAGGCAGGAAAGGCCCAGGCGCCAGTCATACGCCAGCACCATCACGGCGATGATCGCGGTGGAGATGTAGCCGCCATACAGGTAGCCCAGCACGTGGCTCCACACGTGCTCCAGACGGTCGACGTCACTCATCATGGTCTCGGTGAGCTCCGCGAGGTCTCGATGGCTGAAGAACGAGAGCGGCAGCTTGCGCAGTCGCTCGGCTAGGCTCGTGCGCACGTGACCTACCTCGTCGTACACCACGGAGTAGGTGTAGTGGTACTGCTGGTAGTGCGTCAAGAACGAGAGGACCAGAAATGCGATGACCGCAAGCAGGTACAGCGGCACCTTTGGCAGCGGCGCACCGTCAACGAGCGTTGCCATGTAGCCCTGCATAAGCATATAGAGTATGCCGATTCCTGCCATGACCAGCAGGTTTGTGATGACGGTCCAATGCACACCCCTCTTTACGTTGGCCTCACCGGCTTCTGAGAGCGCGTACTTTTTGCGGAACTTCTCGCCAAAGATCATGGCTACGCCACCTCCTTCTGAATCTTCCACTGAGCAGCCGTCTGGTAGTCGGCCCACATGCGTGCGTAGAGGTCGCCGGCCGCCACTAGCTCGGCGTGTGTTCCCTGTTCAACCACGCGACCTTGGTCGAGGACCACGATTCTGTCGGCACCAACCACGGTCGAGAGACGGTGCGCAATCATGATGACGGTGCGCCCTTGCATCAGGTGGACGAACGCCTTTTGGATGAGCGCCTCGTTTTCGGGATCCGCAAAGGCCGTCGCCTCGTCAAGAACCACGATGGGCGCGTCCTTGAGGATGGCACGCGCGAGGGCTACGCGCTGCTGCTCGCCCCCGGAGAGGTAGGTGCCGTCGCTGCCGATGCGTGTGTCCACGCCCTCGGGAAGCTTCGCCAGAATGTCGTCGCATTGTGCGGCATGGAGCGCTTCGAGCACCTGCTCGCGCGTGGCATCGGGACGAGCAGCCCGCACGTTCTCCAAAACGGTGGTTGAGAACAGGTGGGTGTTCTGGAATACGAAAGCGACACGGTCCATCAGTCCATGCGGGTCAATGTTGCGCACGTCCACGCCACCGACGCGCACGGCACCTCCGTCAACGTCCCAGAACCGCGGCACCAAGCTCGCGGCCGTGGTCTTGCCGCCGCCGGAAGGCCCGACGAGCGCAACGGTCTGGCCTGACTCCACGGCGAAGCTCACGCCATCAAGCGCAGGCTGCTCCGCCCCCTCGTAGGTGAAGGTCACGCCATCAAATACGATGGTGTTGTCAATGGGAGTCTCCGGACTTTCGCAGATGGGCAACGTGGGGGCTGAGAGCACCTCGTTGATGCGCTTGAGCGCATCGCCTGCCTGCGTGAGGCCACCCGCGGCAAACATGATCTTGGCGAGTGCCGTAGAGATCACCGCAGAGAATACCGCGTAGAAGGCAAAGTTGGTCACGAAGAGCGCGAAGCTCCCATCTGCCAGGGCACCCGGCGCGATGAGAAGCGCCGCAGGCACCAAGAAGACGAAGGCGCCTTCGGTGGCCGTAAGGTTTACCGCCTGCGGCCCCTTGCACACCACGCCTTGATAGTACGAGGCCTTCTCGGAATAGGCGTCAATCGCCTCCTTGAACGCCCTAAACGAGTAGACCGTCTGCTGAAAGACCTTGACCACAGGAATGCCGCGCACGTACTCGGTGCCGGCCTTGCTCGCGCGGTCCAACGCGTCATAGTACTCTGCCATGAGGTTGGCATTCTTGCCGCCCATCATGGCAAAGAGCGCTCCGATGGAGATGACCGCAGCCAGCATGCAGGCCGCTCCCATTCGCCAGTCGAAGACGAACAGCAAGACAAGCAGCGTCACGAACATTGCCGCAGTCCCGGTAATATCCGCTGCGCAAGCAGCGTCTCGGTCTGCGCGGCAGCGCCGTCGATGCGACGGCGCAGAAGGCCCGAGGCATGCGTGTCGAAGTAGCCGAGCGGTGTCTTTGTTAGGTGTTCCATGCAGCGCTTGCGAATGTTCGTTGCCGTGCGGAACGCGGCAAGATGCGTGCACATGAGCGCGGCAAAGTATACGACGATGCCAGCGACGGCAAAGCCAAACGCCGCCCAGCCGTAATTCGCTATGCCCGTTGCCTCGGTCCAGTCAGGCGCTGCAGCCACAAGGTCGCGGATCACCAGCCAGATGCATACGTAGGGCGCCATGTTCACGGCCATGGCCACCGCCGAGAGCCCACAGCCAATGTAGGTGAGAATGCGCCGCTCTCCCGCAAAGTCAAGCAAGGTGGCAATGGTGCCCTTGCCTTTTTCCTTCTCCATCTATCCTCCTCGACGAATCACAAGTTAAATATCTCTAACTTTCGATGTCCATCATAGGAGGGCAGAAGAAGGCAACCATAATTGTTAACAATAGTTAACTTAACGGACAAGGGGGACGGAGGAGTTTGTCCGCAGGACTATTCCAACGTGCGTCCGCCCCGTAAGGCTTCCCGGCGTCTGTCGTCCTGCGACTTCTCCCACTCCTCCTGCGTGGCTGCCGACTTGCGCACGTAGTGGCAGTCGCAGACGGCGCCTCCCGTCGCCAGCGTGTGGTCGCGCAGGAACAGGTGGTTGCTGATCTCACCCATGTCGTAGTCAATTGCGCACATGGCCGGCACAATGTGCGCCATGCCACGACTCTTGAGGTAGTCATAGATGCCGCATCTGGTGAACGTCGCGGTGAAGCGGTCCTGGTCTTCGACCTTGACGGAGAACTGCCAGGTGAAGGGGTGGGTAGCCCGCTGGCTCCTCTTGCCAATGTCAGCTTGCCGCTGGACCTCGGATGGCGCGAGCATGTCGCGCCTCCCCATCAGTTTGCGCACGATGGCCGGACGTGTGAGGAACTCGTGGTAGAAGCGCGTGAGCGTGTCGATGTCGGGCTTGGGGTCGCATGCCTCGTAGATGGCCCCGAGCATCACCGCCTGTGCGAGGTTCAGCTTGAGCACGTCGCCCTCGCCGTACTCCGGTAAGGCCGCCATCTCGCGGTGATAGATCGCCCGTACCTTCTTGTAGAACGCGCGTGGGTCCTCGACACCGAGGATGGGCAGCGTCGCAAGCATCGACCCCTTCAGGAGCCTCCACGATACCGAGATGACAATGCCTTCCTTCATGCGTCCCGCCTATCTCACCATGCCTGTTAAGAGTTTGAACATGGTAACTCATTTGTCCGGTGCATAGCGTAGAAACGAAAGAAAGTTCTCGCCGTGGGACTGGGCGTGCAGATCGGGAAGCGACACATGATCGTCCCGATACTCGGTATTCACAAGAGTGGCCACATTGTAGAGGCTCTCCGCCCGCTGGTATTGGCTCATTTGGGCTGAGAAAAGCCACGCACGTGCACAAGGGCTCCGCCTCGCCAGAGACGGAGCCCCACGGACAGGGTATGCCTAACAGCCCACTATGACAGCATTGCAGCTGCCTCCTTGAGGGCTTCCTCAGCCTCGTCGTCGGGCTCGAGGTTGGCGATGACCGTCGCCACGACGTTCACTCCGGCATCTCGGGCGTCATTCGCCCAAATCTCCATCCACTCGCCGGTTCCCCAGTCATAAGAACCAAAGAGCACCACGGGCTTATCACCGAGCTCGCCCTTGCAGGCGTCCCACAACTCCTCGAAGTCAGGGTCGAGCTCCTCGTCGCCCATGGCAGGGCAGCCGAAGGCGAGGGCATCGTAGTCGGCAACGCTCGCGGCCGAGAAGCTATCCCACTCGATGGCCTCGGCACCTGCGGCATCTGCCAGGATGTTTGCCATGGACTCGGTGTTGCCCGTCTGGGACCAATACACGATTGCTGCACGCATGCTTTGTTCCTTTCTGACGCATCTTTTGGTGTCGCTAACGCAGGTTGTAGAAGGCTTCGATGCCACCGTAGACGGCGTCGGCGCCCAGCCGGTCCTCTATGCGCAGCAGTTGGTTGTACTTCGCCACGCGGTCGGTGCGGCAGGGAGCACCCGTCTTGATCTGACCGGTGTTGAGGCCGACGGCGATATCGGCAATGGTGGAGTCCTCGGTCTCACCGGAGCGATGGCTCACGACTGCGGTGTAGCCAGCACGCTTGGCCATCTCGATGGCATCGAGCGTCTCGGTGAGCGAGCCAATCTGGTTGACCTTGATGAGGATGGCGTTCGCGGAGTGTTCCTCGATGCCGCGCGAGAGGCGCTTGGTGTTGGTAACGAAGAAGTCGTCGCCGACGAGCTGGATTTTCTTGCCAAGGCGGTCGGTGAGCTCCTTCCAGCCTGCCCAGTCGTCCTGGTCGAGCGCATCCTCGATGGAGATGATGGGGAACTCGTCAGTGAGTGCGTCCCAGTAGTCGATGAGCTCGGAGGCAGAGAGGGTCAACCCCTCCCCCTTGAGCTCGTAGAGACCGGTCTCCTTGTTGTAGAGCTCGGAAACGGCCGGGTCCATCGCGAAGCGGAAGTCGCGGTCAAGTTCAAAGCCGGCGTCCACGACGGCCTGGCTCATGTACTTGAGGGGATCCTTGTTGGTCTTGAGGTCGGGAGCGAAGCCACCCTCATCGCCCACGCCCGTGGAAAGCCCCGCCTTGGCAAGCTCAGACTTGAGCGTCGCGTAAACCTCGCAGCACCAGCGAAGAGCCTCGGAGAAGCTTGGGGCACCGACGGGCATGATCATGAACTCCTGGAAGTCCACGGTGTTGGTGGCGTGCACGCCGCCGTTCATGATGTTCATCATGGGGACGGGCAGGGTGTGGCCGCCCGCGCCGCCGATGTAGGCGTACAGCGGGAGGTTGGCGGAAGCGGCAGCCGCGCGAGCGGTGGCGAGGGAGGCGCCGAGGATGGCGTTGGCACCGAAGTTGCCCTTGTTCTCGGTGCCGTCAGCGGCGATCATGGTCTCGTCGACGAGGCGCTGGTCGCGGGCGTCGAGGCCGACGATGGCCTCTTTGATTTCCTTTTTCACGTGGCTTACGGCCGTGAGGGTGCCCTTGCCGCCATAGCGGGCCTTGTCGCCGTCGCGCAGCTCGACGGCCTCGAAGTCGCCGGTAGACGCGCCAGATGGGACGAGCGCAGAGGCGAATGTCCCGTCCTCCAGGGTTATCTCGACCTCGACGGTGGGATTGCCGCGCGAGTCCAGGACCTCGCGACCGTAGACGTTGGCGATCTTGCTCATTGATACTCCCTTCATCGGATTCATAAGTTAGTTTCTTCTAACTTATCTTGCATCTATATGTTAGCTTTCTCTAACTTTTTGCTGCATGACGGATTCGCCACTCGGTCGTCCTTCACAGAGTTTCCTTATTCTAACTTTTTGAGTTGCATTTGGCTAACTTCTTGCTATAGTAATCACCGTCAGGACAGGGACGGGAGCACAGCCCGTCCCGGGACGAATTGCTTTGCCATGGGGCCTCCTCTCCTCCCGTCGGCAAAGCCATGAGGCACAGCGTCTGGCCTCCCCACCAGACGGGGCACTCCGCGATTAGTCGGAGTGCCCATTTCTTTGCCGCGGCAGGATATCGATATGAGCGCAATCATTCGTGGAGACGCATCAGAATTCTTGTCCCCTGCAGAATGCGCAGTTCATTAGCCGCTCGCTTCTTGTCCCGAACTACGCACAACGAAACACGGTGTGCGTAATTCTCTGCATATCCGCAGGATTGTAAGAAGGAAAACCGCGGAATTACGCACAACGAAACACGGTGTGCGTAATTCNNTCCCCTTGTCCCCGCGGTATATAATCAGCTAACGAGGCGCACCGTCGCGGGAGGGCTATTTATGCAGGTAATCGACACGACACTGGGCGTCGACCTGGGCGACCTCGGCAGTATCGAAACGTATTGGAGCGACGAGCTGCTTGAAACGCTGTACTTTGGCCCCAAGAAGGTCTCGCCAGACACGCGAGACGCAACTCTGGCAAGCCCTTCGTTTGCACAGAGCCTAGCTGAACTGCGTGCGCTCGCCGCCTCACGTGACCTCGCCTCGTACTGCTTGGAGCTCATGACCGAATTCGCACGGGACACCGGGCGTCCCCTCGATCACAGGACGCTCTACCTCGTGCTGGGATGCGCGACCACAACGATATACACCACAAAGGTCGACGGCTCGGACGTTTCGGTTCACTGCTTGGAGTCGCTCGGCGGCAGCGTCCAGACGCTGGCACTGTACCTAGCGCACGAGTTCACCCACTTCGTGCGAAAAGGACTGCTCGGCAAAGACATCTTTGAGTCCTGCGTGGGCGAGCGGCTGGTGACCGAGGGAATTGCCGAGAGCTATTCGGCCGACATCGTGCCCGGCCAGGCCACCGCGACATACTGCATCGTCGACGAGTCAACGGTCTCTTGGGTCGAGACGCACTACGACGAATTGGAGGCCTACGTACGAAGCGGCCTCGAAGCGACCGAACTCATGGAGCCCCTCTTCTACATGTTTGCGCGCATCGACTTTCCCGTGCGCACGGGCTACGTTTACGGATACCTCGCCGTGCGGCGATACCTGCGGGACCAAG